>DASVGM010000736.1:0-3178 GCA_036379555.1 Pirellulales bacterium
GGCGATTCTTTGCTGGAAGTCGCGATCACTTCGGCGGGTCAGTCATCGGAAGCCTTTATATGGAACACGACGAGCTACGAAACCATTAAAACGATTAGGCTTACTCCCTTTTACGACACCGGTGATTTTCGCGTGGCGCCCGAGGGCGCCGGCATGGCATCGTTCGGTTGGTATGCCGGCACGCTACGAATTATCAACCCGGCCGGCAACGAGCCAGCGGCTTTTGATCGGCCCGCCCTGATGAGCTCGCGGGCGAGTTTTGTCGCCGCCTGGTCGCCGTCGGGCGACATGTTGGCCGCCGTTGGCGACGACGGGCAGATTTGCCTCTGGGATCTGGCTTCGGCGCGCCGGCGCGGCCTCATTCCGTACCACCGCTGGCCCGATTCCCTGACCTGGCGAGCGGATGAACCTTTGCTCGACGCCTGGCTTCGCATGGGCGGCGCGCTGCGGAAAGCCGTCATTGACGGCGATGCCGGTAACGTGCGAGGGTATGAGATTTTCGACGGTGTACTTGCGGGAGCGGATTTCCTATCGAGTTGTGGTCCGGCTTGCGCGGTCGCGCATGCCGATCGCGTGAAAATCTTCGCCGGCGACCCGCCCCGTTTGCTGCGCGAGCTTGAGACCGCCAGCAAGTTCGCGCCGGCCTTTTCGCGCGACGGCCGACGGCTGGCGACCATCGCCGACAAAACGACGATTTGGGACGTGGCCAATGGCAAGCCGCTCGCCTCGTTTGACGCCGCCGCGCCGGTCGAGTGGTCGCCCGACGGCCGGCGGCTGGCCTACACGTTCGCTGGCGGCGAACGCTTTGAAGTGCGCGATGCCGAATCGGGCGAGCTTCTCACCGAGCTGCGCTTGAACGATCTCGAAACGTCGGCCGCACGCGGGGCGATGGTTGCCGCGGGCGCGCGGCTGGCCTGGTCGCCCGATGGTTCGCGAATCGCCGGCTTTGGTCGAGTCTGGAACGCCTCATCCGGCGAAATTGTGTCCGGCTTGCAGCGGTTCGGCCGCCAGGCGAACACAGGCCAGCCCGCCTGGTCGCCCGACGGCGCGTACCTTGCGTACCGCGCGCACGACGGCGCCGTGTGCATCGCCAACGCCATCACGGGCCAGGTCATCGACGAGTTGTTGTCATTTACACGCGGTCGCGCGCTGGCGGTCAGTCCGAGCGGTCATTACCGCGCTTCGCCACGATTCGACGCCGAGCTCGTTTACGTCATCGAAACCGACGCCGGCCAAGAGACATCGTCGCCGCAGGAATTCGCCGACAAGTATGGTTGGCGGAATGAGCCATCGCTGGTGGGAATGGGCGAGGGTTCAGGTTCATACACCCAGAGGGTACCCGGGGTTCAGGGTTCAGGAGGCGAAGAGGCACCGAACAACGCCACTCCCCCTCACCCTAACCCTCTCCCGGAGGGAGAGGGAACAAATCATCCAAAATCGCTCAGTCCTTTGGCACTCGTTCAACAGCCCGCGGCGTTGCCGGGCGTGGAAAGCTGGTCGCTCGAATCGCGGACGCCGCGGTTGCATGATCCTGGATTGTTGTACCAACATGCGGCCCTGCACCCAGACGGTTCGATTCTCGCCGCGGGCGGCATGGATGGGAATGTTCGCATCTATGACCTGTTTGGCGGCAAGACGCCGCGGCTAACGCGGTTTTTGCTTGGACACACCTCGCCGATCGCCGCCATCGAGTGGTCGCCGGACGGAAAATGGCTGGCCACGGCCGAACGCGGTCGTCCGAGCGTGCGCGTGTGGAATCCCACCACGGGAAAATGCCTCGCTGAGGGGCTCGCATCGTTTAACACCATCTTTTTCCTGCACTGGTCGCCCAATGGAAGAACGATCGCGGTCTGCGGAGATGGCGGCGCAAGCCTGCTCGACGCGCAAACGGCCGA
The DNA here is from genome assembly GCA_036379555.1 of Pirellulales bacterium. Lineage (GTDB taxonomy): Bacteria > Planctomycetota > Planctomycetia > Pirellulales > JAICIG01 > DASSFG01. The sequence continues at coordinate 1,896 of DASVGM010000736.1, forward strand.
GTTGTTGCTGCCGGTCGACCTGCCCAGCGGAGTTTTTCAGATAGGTTGGTCGACCGACGCCACTCGGGTCGCCCTCCAAGTCAATGCTAGCGTCGCAATCCTCGACGCGATCACGGGCGAAACTCTGCGGTCGCTGGTCGCGCCGGGCGACGTTATGACCGGCGCCGTCGCGTGGTCGCCCGATGGCAAGTCGATCGCTTGCACGTCGCCGCGCGACGTTTATGTGTGGAGCGACGCCGACGGCGCACTTGCCAGGCAGTTCACGGTGCCCGATCTGCCCCAAAATGGCCGGTCGATCACTTGGTTCGACGAAGGAGCGAAGCTCCGCGTGTCGACGAACGCACGGTAGCGAAGTGTGGGACGTCGCGGCCGGCGCCAAGGCCGCCGACGATCCGCTGCCGGGTATGAACGAGGTGCGTTCGGCCAACGGCCGCGCCATTGCTCAAGTGGAGGCCGCTCGCGATGGGAGCATTACCGTCTATGACCGCGCTTCCAAGAAGCGGCGATCGGTACACACGAGAGGGGTCTTCACGGCCGCCGCATGGTCACCGGATGGCCGCGCGTTGGCTGCCGCCACCACTCCGCCCCATTCCCGCATCGATCTCTGGACTCCTGGTGAGCGATTGAAATTGGAGGCACTGCCTTCGCCCGGCGCTGACAATGAGACGGTCTTACTGAATTGGCTCGACGGTGGCGCACTGCTCGACGCGTACGGCGGAAGCGACGCCGTGGTCTTGTCTCGCGGCGCCGCTGGCTGGCAATCCCGATTGCTCGGCATTGGCGTGACAACGTGGGCAAACCGGCAACCGCTTGTGGCGGTGTCAGCCGATGGCACGCGCTTCGCCGGCGTGCCGCAGTCGAGCAACTGGAAAACGGTGCGCATTTTGGACGTGACCAATGGGAAACCGCTCCGCGATCTGACGGAGTCCGACACGCGACCGGCCGCCATTGCTTTGTCGCCCAACGGCGACCGCCTGGCCTGCTTCAACGCGGACGGCGGTTTTGTCATTTGGGAAACCGCCACCGGAAACCGCCAGCGTCAAGCCCAGCTCTGGCCGAAAGATCGCTTCATCAACGAGGCGCTGATTTCCTGGTCGCCCGATGGCGCGCGAATCGCTCTATCCACGCCTGACGGGGTGGTGCGCCTTATGGACGACCAACTCAATCTCCGCCGCGAGCTGGCCGGGCACGACTACGGCCAGGGTAGTTTTGGAGTGAAGACCCTACGCTTCAGCGACGACGGCCAGACGCTGCAAACGGCCGACGATCGAAGAATACGCGTA
>DASVGM010000737.1:0-2855 GCA_036379555.1 Pirellulales bacterium
TGTTTTAGATGGAAGCGATGATCACCGATTGAAGACCAGATACATGAAGCAAACAACTTACGCGACGCTCGAAGAATTACGGCTGGCATTGCACGGAGTAACCGTCCCGTTTCACTGCGAAGGCACGTTTGTTGCCCAGAAGCCGGTGACGCTGGTTTTCAAGAACCAAACGACGTTTACGGTTGTTCGCGCCGCGGCAACATACGAGCAGCAGAACGAATTGCGACCGTTGCTCAAGCACTGCGAAACGGCTCCGTTTGGCGCAGGAAAACAGACCCGCTACGACCGGAACGTGAGAGACGCTTTCCAACTCAAGGCGGCCGGTGGCGCACTGGCTGTCTCGAACTTCGACCCGGAAACGGCCGGGATTCTCAAGGCAATTCAACGTGAGCTCGTGCCGCGCGATCCAAACCCCATCTCGGCGGAGTTGTACGCCCTCAATGTCTATACCGAAGGTGGACATTTCGCCAAACACAAGGATACGCCGCGCGGCGGCGACATGTTGGGCACTCTCGTCGTCTGTTTGCCATCGCAATTCCGACGCGGCCGGTTGATGCTAAGCCACCGTGGCATTGTGCGCAGGCTGGATTGGGGTGCTGAGATTCAATCACAAACCGAGCCCAATCAACTTCACTGGGCGGCATTCTTTGGCGACGTCGACCACGAAATCGAAGACGTGTGGTCGGGGGCCCGAGTGACCTTGGCCTACTTGCTGCGCCGCGGCGAGGGCTCAAACCCAGGCCGCGATAGCGCCGATGACCATGACCTGGAACCGCGCGTTCAAGCGGCCTGGCAGGGGCTGCTGGCGGATCGGAGCTTCCTGCCGGAAGGCGGAACGCTGGCCTATCCATGCGGCCATCTCTATCATCAAGACGCGCGTTTGCAGCAAGAGCCAAGCGCGATCACGTTGCAAGCGATGCCCATGCTCAAAGGGCGCGATCAGCTTGTGGCGACCAGCGCGCTCGCGGTGGGACTGGAAGTCACGTTCCATCCTTACCTGTTTGAAAACGCCGCCGACTCGACCTGGCAACTCGATCGCTTTCCGACGCGCAAGGAGCAATCGCGCCTCGGCAAACGGATGGATGATGACCGCCTCAACCGCATTTTGCCCATTCGGGAAAGTGTCAAGGAGGACGGCGACGTTGGCTTGACCTGGCTCGACCCGCAGCCCTCCAACGACCGAGCGACGCGGCGAATCAATGCCGACGACGAGTTTGAAGTTGCGGCCGCGGCGCACCTACACGCCTGCGAGTATTGCCCCTGGGGCTACTTTGGGAATGAAGCGTCGGATTCCGATTTCTATATCTACGCCGCGTTGCATATTGAAATTCCACCGCTTGGCGAGGGCCCGCGCCCGGCCGGCAAGGCCCCCAAACGGTCGCCGGCAAAACGCAAGCCGGCAAAACGCAAACGCGGCCAAAGCGGCGATTAGTCCTGTATGGCGCGCGGCGAAGTAAGACGACTGTCGGGAACGCGCCATCCACCCTGGCGATCAAAGAGAAGGTCGCTCCGCGACGGGTGAAAGCGGCGATGAATCGCCGCACTCCAAGATAGCCGGGGCCGCTTAAAGTCAAGCGTTATCAATCAAAGCGGGCGACGACACGCCTTCCGCTCGCTAGAATAAGGTCATGCATTCCACGAAAAACCTTCTCTATCGGATGGCTCGCTCGATCAATCCGTCGCTGTTTGCGCTGGCGAACCACGGCTTGGCGCTGCTGGCGATTGCCGCGGGATTCTGCCTGGCGACAAACGCTCGCGCCGCCGACAACTACGCCAATCTTGTGCTGGCCGACAAGCCCCTCGGCTACTGGCGTTTGCAGAGCGGCGACGCCGGCCGCGTGGCAAACGAGATCGAACTGCCCGATTCGGCCGTCTCGCTGGATGGCACGATCGCGGGCGACGTGCGAATGGCGTCGTGCGGGCCGCGCGCCGGCGAGTTCCCGCTGTTTGAGCCGGATAATCAGGCGGTTGAATTCACCGGCGGCGGACGCATCCGCATCGCCGATCCCGGCGGCGATAGCCCGCTCGATTTCGCCAATGGCGACGCCATCACGCTCGAAGCCTGGATCAGCCCGCAACCATCGCCCGCGGGGCAATTTCACTACATCATCGGCAAGGGACGCACCGAGGCGAGCGGCGAACTGGCGACGAACCAAAACTACGCGTTGCGATTGAAAATGCTGGGTGGTGAGAAAGCCGCGCTCAGCTTTCTCTTTCACTCTTCAGGCCCAGACGGCGCCTGGCATCGCTGGACCTCCAACGCGACGCTGGCCTGCGGCGACGGTTGGCATCATGTGGCGCTGACCTATCGCTTTGGCGAGCCAAAGAGTTTGTGCGGCTACATCGATGGCGAGAGTACGGCCGGCAAATGGGACATGGGGGGCGAAAGCGGCAAACCGCCCGTCGTCGATGACGATGATTTATGGATTGGTTCGTCGATGGGCGGCCAGGCGGCGAGCACGTTTCACGGCCTGCTCGATGAAGTGGCCCTCTATCGTGTGGCCCTGCCGCCCGATCGCATTCAAGCCCGTTATCGATACACTTCGCCGGTGCCGCGGTTCGCGGCCGATCGCGTGCCGGCTGATGCCGTGCTGGTCGAAATCCACGAAGGCATTCCCGACAAAAAATCTTGGCGATTCACGCTCTCCGAGCCGACGGGCAGTTTTACCTGCGCCGCGGCGGCGCTCGTCGACGTGCCCAACAAATATTCGCCGCGCGGCGTGAAAGTCGATCGCGGCGATCCGTTCTTGTTGCGGGCGATGACACGCCTGAACTTGCCGGCTGGCCCACAGCGTCTGCTGATGCGCAACCGCACCGCCGCCCGGCTTTACCTCGATGGCGAACTCGTTTTGGAA
>DASVGM010000738.1:0-2267 GCA_036379555.1 Pirellulales bacterium
GCGACTTCAGCGCCGACGACAACGGAAAGGGGCGATCGTGGATAAAAAATCCAAAAAGCGCGTCGATTTGCTGAATCAACGACTGCAAAAAATGCGGCAGCAGCTTGCCGGCGCCCGTAAGCAAATGGACGATCCGGCGGATGTCAAACGGCTGGAAAGCGAAATCGCCCAGGTCGCCGCCGAACTGGAAAAGCTCAAGCAAAGCGGCTAGCCAACCTTGCGCGCTCCCGCGAAACATGGTTTCTCAAGGACACTTGGCGGTATCTGCGGCGCGACTTAAACATTCTTTACCGCTGACACAAGCTGTGTGAGCGAGCTTTTGGCGTCGCCAAATAAGAGCGAACACTTGGGGTTGTAAAACAACTCGTTCTCAATGTTCGAGAAACCCGGATTCATGCTGCGCTTGAGCACGATCACGCGCTGCGCCTGATCGGCGTTCAAAATGGGCATGCCGTAGATCGGGCTGGAAGCGTCGTTGCGCGCCGCCGGATTCACCACGTCGTTGGCGCCGATGATCAAAGCCACGTCGGCACGGGCGAACTGCTGATTGATGTCGTCCATGTCGTAGAGCCGGTCGTAAGGCACGTTGGCCTCGGCCAAGAGGACGTTCATGTGGCCGGGCATGCGGCCGGCCACCGGATGAATGGCGTATTTGACCTCGCCGCCGTGCTTCTCGATCAACTCGGCCAACTCGCGCACCTGATGCTGCGCCTGAGCCACCGCCATGCCGTAGCCCGGCACCACAATCACCAACCGCGCGTAGGCAAGCTGCAGGGCGGCGTCTTCAACCGAGATGGAATGCACCGTCAGCCCCTCGGTCGACGCGGCCGTGCCGGCGGGGGCTTCGCCGCCGCCAAACGCGCCGAACAACACGTTGGCGAACGAGCGATTCATGGCCTTGCTCATCAAGATCGAAAGCAAGAAGCCGCTGGCGCCGTCGAGTGCCCCGGCGATAATCAACACGCTGTTGTGCAAGGCGAAGCCGGTGGCCGACGAGGCCAGCCCGGCGTAAGAATTCAAAAGCGAAATGACCACCGGCATATCGGCGCCGCCGATGGGCAACACGATCAAGACGCCCACGGCCAGGCCAATGGCGATCATCAAATAAAAGAAAAGCCCGCTCAGCGCGCCGCCGGGGCTGATGGTGAGATAGACAAACAGCAAAAAGCCCAGCACAAACAGCGAGATGTTCGAGGCGTTTTGCCCGCGGTAGGTGATCGGCTGGCTGGGTATGAAACCTTGCAGCTTGCCGAAGGCCATGAAGCTGCCGGTGATGGTAAGCGAGCCAAAAAACACCTCGAAGCCCAGCGCCACCATCTCAACGCTGCCGATCGTGTGCGCCGGTTCAACGCCATCTCGCTCAGTGGGAACCTTCGTCTCGACCGGCACGGAGGGAGGCAATCTGGCCGGGGCGGCCATCGCCGTCGCGGTAACTTGGATCGGCGGGCTCGCGGTGGTTGGCGGAACGGTATCCGCCTCGTGGAAATGGGCAATGCCCACCATCGTGGCGGCCAACGCGCCAAAGGCATGGGAGATGGCGGTGCGTTGGGGCACCGCGGTCATCGGCATCCAGATGGAAATGGCCGCGCCGATCAGCGAGCCTAGCACCATGCCCATCACGATCCAGACATAGGTGAGAATCTGGGCGTCGATGAGAGTGCCGATCACCGCCACGGTCATGCCGAGCGCGGCAAGCTGCATGCCGCGGCGGGCCTTGGCCGGGTTGGTCAGCCCTTTCAAGCCCAGAATGAACAACACCGACGCGGCCAGATAGGAGACTTGCGTTAGCAACACGCGCGCGTCGCTCGCCGCGTGAGTTACGGTGGACGCGAACAGGCTGACCAGCGCGGCGGTGCTCACGATTTCGGTTTATGCTCCTGCTTGCGAAACATCTTCAGCATTCGATCGGTGATCATGAAGCCGCCCACCACGTTAATCATGGCCGCGGTAACGGCGACGAACCCCAGCGCCGTGCTGACCATTTCATGGCTGCCGCGGCCGGCCATAATGAGCGAACCGACCAGCGAAATGCCCGAAATGGCGTTGGTGGCCGACATCAACGGCGTATGCAACAGCGGCGGCACGCGCGTGATCACCTGAAAGCCGACAAAACCCGCCAGTACGAAGACGTACATCTGCAAGAAGGCGGTCATCGGGTCGTTGGACATCGTCGTCGAACGGATGCGATCCGTTCCCATGTTCCTTGTTTCCGTTGGAGTGCGGTGGTTTGTCACGGCGCTGCGTTGCGGCTGTCGCCGTAGCTCGGC
>DASVGM010000739.1:0-4974 GCA_036379555.1 Pirellulales bacterium
TTCCAAAACAATCCGGGCACGCGCCGGCGTCGAACTGGATCCCTTCAACGCCAGATCGGCTTCCAAGAGCCAGGCGTAAATTTTTCCCGCTCGCTCGCGACCAAGCTTGCGAAGCTGCGTCTCCGATTTTTGCGCCACGAACGACTTGAAGCCCGCCAGCTCCAACGCTTGCCGCAGGTTCGGTCGTCCACTGGCGGTTTCGGTTTGCTCGATGAATCGCGTGGCGGCGGCGAAGCGCCGCAGCGTGGCGCCGATCTGCCCCATGATGGCAATCGGCGCCTCGCCGGATAAGAGCAGTCGATCGAGCTCGATCAGCGCCTGGCCGCTGCGCCCTTCGACAGCGGCGTCGAGCATGTCCCAAGCTGTTTTGGCCCGCCAACCGCCGACGAGTTGTTGCACGCGCTCGGCGGTGATGGGCTGGCCGTTGGCCGCCGCGGCCAGCTTGGCCAGGTTCTGGTCGAGCAACCCCAGTTCGGGACCGACGATTTCCAAAAGTATCTCGGCGGCGTCGCGTTCCAGCCGCGCATCGTGCCGGTCGCGCGCCAGCGTGGTCAGCCATTTCATCAAACGCGCCGGCGGCGGCGATTTGCATTCGATCGCCAGGCCGCTTGCCGCCACTTGCTTTGCCAGGCGCGTATTGCCGGGCCACGACTGCACGATCAACACCAGCGTGCCCGTGCGGTTGGCGCGGGCCACGGTCTCTTCCAATTGCGCTCGATGGTCGGAGACGAAATCGTCGGCGTCGTCGACCACCACCAGGCGGCGGCCGGCGCCGAACAGCCCGACGGTAAACAGTTCGTCGGCAACGCTGCGCCACTCCGCGTTGCGGCCGTCGAAGCGCGTGAGGGCGAACTCCGCTTCGTCAGCGCCGAGCACCATGCGCCGCAGTTCGGCCAGCGACAGCCCTTTCAAAAACGGTTCGTCGCCGAACAGCACGCAGCAGGACGGCGCGGGCGCGTGGGTTTTTTCAGCCAGAAAGTCGAAAGCATGTACGGCGGGCATGCGGCGATTATAGTGCCGCCGAAACGCTTTTCCAATGCGCCACATGGAGGATGGCCTTCCCAGGCCGCCGCGGCAGCGTATCGTGGGGCGGCTCGCCGAGCCGTCTTTCGCTTCCAGACGGGCCGGCGGCCCGCCCCACGGCGGGTTTTCGGATCGACTCTTACAGAGTGCCGAAACGCGTAATGCTAAACGTCGTGGCGCCGCTGAACGGAGCGACCCCGTATAACCCCTGCGTGAATATCAGGCTGATGATGTTGTCGGCCACCAAAATGCGGCTCTTGGGAACCAGCACAATGTCCGAATCGTTGAGCCAGATTTCGTCGGCCGGGCAAGGACGCTTGCCGTAAAGCGGCCCGCGCAGGTCGAGCTTGGTGGCCAGCAGACGCCAGTCGTCGCCGCGGCGAAAAACCACGACGTTCCAAAGATTGCCGCCGTAAACCCAACTGCCGGCCATGCTGATGGCTTGCATCACCGTGGTCGGGCCGACCAACTCATAGCGGCCGGGCGTGCGCACTTCGCCCAGCACGTAAATGTAGCGCGGGGCGCGGGTGGTCAGCACCGGCATGATCTCCATGCCTTCAAATCGCCGTCCCAGCCGCTCGGTCAGTTCGCGTTTCACTTCCATCAGCGTCAACCCCTGCACCGGCACGCTGCCCAACGCCGGAAGCTGAATGGTGCCTTCCGGCGTCACCCGCGCCCGGCGCGACTGGCCGCCAAAGCCAAAGCGCGCGTCGCTGGTGGCCCGTAAATCTTCCAACCGCGTATTCAAACGCAACGGCGTGACCGTGATCGCGGGCTCCTTGTAAAACGTCCGCAAACGCCGTTCAATTTCTTCACGCAACTGCACGATGGTATGGCGCGTCGCGCGCACCTCGTTGATGAGCGGCAGCGTGATGTTGCCGTCAGGCTGCACCACCAGTTCGCGATTGAGAAGCGCGTCGCTGAGCGACTCGACGCGCAGCTCGTCGCCCACGTTCAGTTGATACGGACGCGAGGTTTCGTTCCGCGTCAGCCGGAAGACAAACTCGATTTCGTCATCGACGCGCAGCCGGTAATGATCGACGTGCCGCAGACGATCGTGCCCGACATACTCGCCCTGGGCATAACGCTGCCAGGCGATGGGCCGCGCGGCGTCCCAGCCCAGCTCACCGCAAGTGCCGCTCGCGCAATCAAGGCCCTTGATCGGGTAAGGAGCGGCCGGGCCAAGCGCCTGGCATAGCGAAACCTCAGCCTGTTTTTCAGTTCCGCCGCCGTAGCCGATTTCGTGAGAAGCGTAGCCGGCTTCGTGAGAGGTCTGGTCGCCCGCGTTTGCGGATCGCGTTCTGACGTGCGCCGCCACGACAGGCGGCGTCCGGCGGCGCGGGGTTGTATGGCGCCGACTCATTTCCGCGTGCGAGCCGGCGCAGGCGATCACAAGCAGCGCGGCGACGAGATGCGGCCCGCGACGAGGAGGCGACGATTCGATTCTTGCTTCGTTCATACGCGCGCGAAACATGCGGAGTGTTGGCTATTAGCGAAACCAGGGAAACCAGGCCGCGGCCGCGCGTTGCCGCGGCGGCGGCGGCTCTGTGATGGACGCCGCCGGCGCGGCTTGTCGTTGGTCCGCGGCCGCCATCGGCCGTTGCGGATCGATTTCCGAGCGGCTGGTCGACGCGAAGGTTTGAGTGTCGAGCCACTGCACGTCGGACGAAGGCACGATGCCCTCGGAGTTGCCGAGCTTGGCTTCGGACTCGCGTTGGGCGGCGATATCGGCTTCGCGCAGGGCCAACTCGGCGAGTTGGGTTTCGTCGAGCCGCTGATGCACGGTGGACAGGTTTCGCCACACGGCCGAGTGCGGTAAAATCGAAAGGCTGTAGAGCAAGAGCGAGCGGGCCGTGGCGAGTTGTCCCCAACGGGCTTCAAGCACCGCCAATTCATTGGCCGCCAAAAAATTGCCGCCATGCGTCGACAACGCCGCCCAATGAAAAACCATCGCCTTGGGTTCGGCCACCGCCGCCGGCAACGACTTTTCCAACGCCAGCGTGCTGTAGGTTTTGCCCAGCCACAGCATGGCCATCGAGGCGGCTTCTTGCCCGCCCGACGCCCGCGCGAGCTGGTCTTGCGCGTAGGTGTAATACTGCTGCAAGAGAGTCACCGGCAGCAGGTTGCTGGTATCCGTCTGTTTGCAGATGGGCGTATGATGGGCCCGCAGGAGCGTGGGCAGGTCGAGATCAGTTTCCAGGCCGGAGCCTGACGGAATGAAATCTTCGGCTTCTTCCAGCGCGGTCAGTCCGGCGGCCAGAGCTTCAGTATGGCGGCGACCGCCCGCTTGCAGGTCGTGGGCCTGGGCAATGGTGCTGAGCGCTTGAATGAACTCCGCGCGGCCGGAATACAACGCGCCCCGTTCGGCCAGGTGATACCCGCGGCGAATCATCTCCTCAACTTGCCGGGTGACGGCTCGCATCGCTTCCGTGTTTTGTGCCGCTGGCACGGCGGGCGGTCGTGGCGGCAGCGCCATCCGCCCACTTGGGGGCGTGCCGCGTGGCGGGGCCGTCAGCGGCCGACGGGCGAGCCGCTCGGCAGGGCCAGACTGAACGGCGGCCGCGCTAAATGCTTGCTGGTTCGCCAGCGCGAACGGCGCTGGCGGAGGAGCGCTTGGCACGTCGGGCGACGGTTGAACGGCGACAACTCGCGGCCGCGTCTTGAGGCCCGGCGGCAAGGGAAGTTGTGGATCGACAGGAGCAAACGGGCGATCGCCGCGTGTTCCGGCGGCGAACTCTTCGCCGGGGTAGGCCACCGGTTGCATCGCCGATTGCATCGCCGGTTGCGCGATAGGTTTCAGTTCGGGCGGGTCGCAGGCACATAGCCCCGGCGATTCCGCGACGTGTTCGGTCTGGGCAGACTCCGCGGCGACGGGCGCCTCCGTCCGGTCGACGGAAGATGGGCGATCGCCGCCCGCAATGAGCAGCAAGACCGCGAGCATGGCGATGGCGAGCATCGGCCCGGTGAAGATACGGTTCGTCATCCCTGAACGATCGTGAGAAAAACGCGGCGAATCGCTCCCGACGCCTTCCATGCGGCGGAAAAGTCTAATTCCGCCATCGACCGCTTGACTTGGGCGCGCTAAGCAAAACCCTCATCCCATGTCGCCGCCGTCACGACCGCTCAGGCAAATTCGTTACAGACGGCGCGCCGCGCTAGCACGAACCGCCCCGCCGCTACAATCGGATTAAACTGCATTGCGCACGGCCCTGGGCAAAGCCTATGAGCCGTGCTGATTTCGCATTTAGCCCGCCGACTTCCTCTTCATCCGTGTTTGATCTGTGTTTCATCCGTGGCTGGTGCTGTGGCTTGTTCAATGTTAGAACACGTAAAGCTTGCTTTGGTGGAATGAATCATCCAGGTTCAGGCCACTTGAAATACTGCCAGAAAATCGGCGACATCCGCAGCCCCTCTGACCGCGACGGCACCGGGTCAGACATCAATTGGAATCAAAATGGAAGCACTTGCTGAAGCGTTGATTTACGCGGTGGAGTATATCGACTGGTTGCCTGACCTTCACGAGAATCAGCTTGATGAAACTGTCCGCCCAACAGTGGCGGCGCTCGCTGAATCGCCCTTTCAGGTTAAGCTCGAAGCGGTCGCTGAGGCGTTGGTTCACGCGGTGACCTACATCGACTGGGTGCCTGATCCTGACGAAGAGCATCTTCATGAAGATGCCCAAGCGTTTGAATTCATTGCGGCAATCCTTGCGGACACGACCGACGCGGAGAAGAATGCTCTGGCCGCCGCAGCTCAACGCGCCTTTCAAGCGGAGCAGGCAGGCGCCAAACGCGAATACTTTCAGCAGAGCTACGGCCGCTGGATGGAAGAAATGTTCGTTTACGGTTGGGACGGAAACAAAAGGACCGATTCCGACTAGCGTGCCGTCGCCGCATTCGACCCGAAAAGAACGCATCCTGCCAAGACGATTCTTTGCAGGATGCGTTCCTT
>DASVGM010000740.1:0-2829 GCA_036379555.1 Pirellulales bacterium
GCGCTCGAATGGAGTCAATCACGGGCGGCCTCGTCGTCGCGGCCTGGGCAATCGGTGTATGCCGTACGTCGGCAAACGGCGGATCGTTGAGTGTCGCCGCTTGCCGCCGCAGGGTCTGTCTGAAAACCGCGCTTCCTGTCCGGAGGATGGCCTTCCCAGGCAGTCCAGTGGCTAGTGATTCATGGAGCGCCAGCCTGCAAGGCGCGCCATCTTGCGGGCCGGTGGGCCGGTGCGTATGCTTAAAGGCGATATTGCCCGCCTAAACCGGAATTCCGGAACCCACCTAAGCTAAACCGCCATGAGCCTGACCCGCGCGTTCGTCTGCTGTTTCTTGTTCGCATCGCTCGCTTCGCCCACCGCACGGGCGGATGATGAGAAATCGGCCCCCAACGCACCTTCTCCCGCTGCCGCCGCTAAGAGCTTTGAAATCGATCCGCTCGATTGGCCCAACTGGCGCGGCCCGGAGCAAAACGGCATCTCCCGAGAAACCGGGTTGATCGACCATTGGGATAAAGAAGGCGACAACGTGCTCTGGAAAAACTCGGCCCTCGGCGGCCGCTCCACGCCCATTGTCATGCATGGCAAGCTCTACACCATTTGTCGCCATGAGCCTGGCACGCCGCGCGAACAAGAAAAGGTCGTCTGCGCCGACGCCGCCACCGGCGAGGTGCTATGGGAAAATCGCTTTAACGTCTTTCTCTCCGACGTGCCCAAAGAACGCCTTGGTTGGTCGTGCTGCGTGGGCGACCCGACCACCGGCCGCATTTACGCTATGGGCGTGTGCGATTACTTCCAATGTCTCGACGCCGAGACCGGCAAAACAATTTGGTCGCATTCCCTCAACGAAGAATACGGCTTTTTGAATACCTACGGCGGCCGCACGAACGTGCCGGTCATCTTTGAAGACTTGGTGATCATCAACGCTGTCGTCATTGGCTGGGGCGAAATGGCCATGCCCGCCCACCGCTTTGTGGCCTTCAATAAAAGCACTGGCGTGCCGGTCTGGTTCAACGGCACGCGGCTGCGACCCGACGATACCACCTACAGCACGCCGGCGCTCACGGTGTTCGGCGGCCAGGCGGCACTGGTCTTCGGCTCGGGCGATGGCGGTGTCTGGGCCTTTCAACCGCGCACCGGACGGCCGCTGTGGAGCTATCAGTTGTCGATCCGCGGCATCAATGTTTCGCCGCTGGTCGATGGCGACACGGTCTACATAAGCCACAGCGAAGAAAACCCGCCGCCCGATACGTCGATGGGCGCCATCTGCGCCATCAACGGCGCCGCCAATACGGACGCCGGCGGCAAGGACCTCAACATCACCAAGTCGGGCACGAAGTGGCTGAACCGCGAGATGATGGCCGGCAAAAGCTCGCCCATCCTTGTCGATGGCCGACTTTACTCGTTAGACGATGCCAACCTGCTGTACGTGTTCGACGCCCAGACTGGCAAACAAATCGGCGGCAAGCAGCGGTTGACGGGCACCATCACGCGGGCCAGCCCGCTGTATGCCGACGGCAAAATCTTCGTCTGCACCACCAGCGCCTGGCACGTTTGCATTCCCACGCCCAAAGGCGTGAAGATCACCCATCGCGTTCGCTTTGGCCAAGGCGAGGAGATTCACGGCTCGCCGATTGTTTCGCACGGCCGCGTTTATCTGCCCACCACCGACACGCTCTATTGCCTGGCCGACAAAGACGCCAAGACCGGCGTCGATGCGCGCCCCGAGCCGCCAAAGGAAGACGAGTTGACCGACAAAGAACCGGCCCATGTGCAAATCGTGCCGGTTGAGTCGCTGATCATGCCCGGCGAAAAGATCGCTTACACCGCGCGGCTTTTCAATGCCCGCGGCCAAGCGCTGGGCGAGGCGAAAGACGTGAAGTTTGAAGTCGATGGCGGCGGCAAAATCGACGATCAGGGGCGGTTCACGGCCGACGGCGAGCATCAGCAGTTGGGCGTCAACGTGACGGCCAAGGTGGGCGAACTGACCGGTACGGCGCGCATTCGCATCGTGCCGCCATTTCCCTGGAAATACGACTTTGCCAACGACAAAGTGCCGGTCACATGGGTCGGGGCGCGCTATCGGCATATCGCGCTCGATTTCGATCTGCTGGAGACGCTCAAGCAAGAGAACCAGCGGGCGGCGGATCTCTACATTTACTTTGCCACCTCGTTCACCAATAGCGGGCAAGGCAAGGCGAGCTACAACGACCGCACGCCGCGCCGCACCTGGACCGATTTTCTCCGCTATCTCGGTTTGGCCGAGAGCGACACGATCAAAACGCTCGCTGGGGCGAAGAAAGAGTTGGATGCCGCGCTGGAGATCGTCAAAAAGTCGGGCGTCATCGCCGATTACAAGTGGACCTCGGTCAAAGGCGACGTGGGGCTTGACGTCGCCAAAGGTAAGTCTGAAAAAGAAGGGGATGGGGCCATGGTCAAGATTACGACCATCCCCAAGGGCGCGCGCAGCCAATGCTGGATGGGGCAACCTGATTTTCATGATTACACCATTCAGGCCGACGTGCGCGGGGCGAATCGCGACGGCAAAATGCCCGACATCGGGCTGATCGCCCAGCGCTATACGCTCGACCTGATGGGAGTGAAGCAGCAGTTGCAGATTCGCTCGTGGATTTCGGAGTTGGGGCGCTTTTCCAAGACAGTGCCCTTTCAATGGAATTACGACACCTGGTACACGATGAAGTTTCAGGCCTCGGTGGAAGAGGGCAAGGCGGTGCTGCGCGGCAAGGTCTGGCCCAAGGGCGAAAAGGAACCGGACGAGTGGGCCATCGAGGCGGTTGACGACGCGCCGAACGTGATCGGCAGCCCCGGCCT
>DASVGM010000741.1:0-2016 GCA_036379555.1 Pirellulales bacterium
TGAGCCATACACCACGTCCACCTCGCCCGCGAGCAAGGGCGCCAGCAAGCGGTGATAATCGGCCGGGTCGTATTCCAAATCGGCGTCTTGCACAATAGTGAAACGTCCGCGCGCGTGGTCCAGTCCCGTGCGGATCGCCGCGCCCTTGCCGCGGTTGCGCGAATGGGCCAGCAACTCGACAAATTGGTTCCCCTCCCAACCTTCCAGGACGTTTGGCGTCGCGTCACTTGAACCGTCGTCAACCACCACCACCTGCATATCGAGCGGGATCGCGACGACGCGCCGCAGCAATTCGTCGATCGTGGCCGCCTCATTGAAGGCAGGCACAATGACCGTCAACAGCGGCGCGGCCGCCCTCGCCAAGCAACCGCCGCGCGGTTCGCCCGCAGCGGCCGGCGCCGTCGCAAAAGCATCCTGGCGTTCCTCCATCAATCGCGACATGATGTTGCCTCCCATCTGATTTTCTTTTGACGTTGCGCCTTTTGTTTCCAACCGGCTTGCCTGGTCGTGTCATCTAACAACATAAAGTTGATGCCACCCGCTTGCCGGGTGGAGATTCCCGTTGGCTGTCTACAGCGGGCGTTGCCTGCGCCCCTCTTCCCGATTTTGCTCCGCTGGGCCGCCTTCGGCGGCCCAGCGGAGCAAAATCGGCAGCGCGGGGAACGCCGGTTATGTAGACGGCCAACGTGAAAACTCCCTCGGGCGAGCCGAGGGCATCTTCCAAAAAACGTCGATAACTGTCTGTTTGCAGCTCAACCCACCATGAATTCGCGGTGGGCGATGCCCACCCTACACAGCCATCTTGCCGCCGCGCGAAGGTCGCTCCGCGACGAGGGAAAGCGGCGATGAATCGCCGCACTCCAAGGTTTACAGTCTTCCATCATCAATCACCTCTCCGTCCTGCCGGTTGCCCAGCCTTCGGTGAATTTCAGGATCGATCTCGTAGCTGATCGTCCGCACCGAACCGTCGCAAAACAAGAAATTGCAGCCGGCCGGGTGCGGGCTGCCGAAGCGCGCGAAGTCGTAATCGCCACCCGTGTCGTTGAGCGGCGTCCAGCCGAGCGACGTCCAACGGGCGATGTCGAAATCGTCGCCGGAATAAAGGCTCTGGTCGTCGCCGATGTCGGCGCCGCTGGTGTAATCGCGCAGGTTTTTCTCGCCGACAAGATAGGTATGGTCTTTGCCGTCTTTGATATGGGCGAAGGTGATTTCACTGCGTAAAAAGCAGACGCCGGTGAATTCGCTGGATGGCTTGGGCCATTGATAGTTGGGGTCGTCGCCCTGATCCAGCGTGCGCGGCCCTTCGCCCACGTCGAGAAAGACGTCGCCGCCGTTGATGGCGTAATCGGTTTTGGCCACCGCGTAGGTGGGCGCGGTGTTGAACGGCTGCCACGGTTGTGGAAACAACCCCAGTCCGCGGCGGCTCGGACAATTGAACAGCGAGAGCGCGTAAGTGGAGAGCGCGGCGAGCGACTTTTTCTTGTCGTCTTTGGATTGCCCTGCCCCCAATCGTCGCAAATCGCCGCGTTCGATATACGGCAGCGTGGCGTAAATCCAGCCGCCGGGCTGTCTTGGCCCGGTGCCGCGATCGGGATCGCCCACCCACAGGTATCCCCAGCCGTCCGACGGCAACCGCCCCATTGCTGATTCATGATTGAACAGCGCTAGCCCTTGCTGCCGCAGGTGATCTTGGCACTGTATCCGTCTGGCGCTTTCCCGTGACGCCTGCACGGCCGGCAATAGGAGCGACATGAGCATGCCAATAATCGATAATACGACCAACACCTCGTTCACGGTGAAACCATTGCATGTTACGCGGGCGGTCATAGAGCGAAGCAAGTATCTCAGGCGGTTTACGCGCGCGATTTGCGCGTCGAACGAAACAGGATGAACAACGAAGCCAAGGCCAGGAGGGCCGCCGATATAACCGCGGCGATGCTGCGCCAATGGGACGACGGGGCGATCGGCGCCTGCGGCGGAGACTGGCCTACAACTCGTTCCACAAGACGTGGTCCT
>DASVGM010000742.1:0-8364 GCA_036379555.1 Pirellulales bacterium
TTGAGATTTTGCCCGGCAAAGACGGCCTCTGCCACATCAGCGAGCTTTCCGACGGTTACGTGAACAGCGTGAACGACGTTTGCAAGGTGGGCGACGAGATGCTGGTCAAGGTGATCGCCATTGACGATCAGGACCGTGTGAAGCTTAGCCGCCGCCAGGCGATCGTGGAAGAAGAGCAGCCCGTCGGCAGCGAAAGCGGCGACTAAGGGGGGCTGCTTAAAGCGAGTTTCGCCATTTGTGATGATTTAACCTGATCGAAGGCCCGCGCGCATTTCAAGGCAATAGCTGGCGTCTTAAATCCTAGTTCTGATGGCCAAGAAACGCCGTAGCTCGGCGAAATCGATGACGAGTGCGGCGTTCCTTGCGCTGCTACAAGAGCACTGCGCCGAATTTGCAAGCAACGTCGCGACGAATGAAGGCGAATGGATTATCAAAGGCTTCATCGACGTTTATAGGCGGGTTTACACGGTCTCGGTTGATACGAAAATCGATGAATGACTCCGCTTGTTCCACCAATCAAATGTCAAGGCATCAAGACGAAAATGGTTTGTGCCATCCGGTCGTTGTGCATGGACGAGACGCGTGGCCGGTGGATCGAGCCTTTCTGTGGCTCGTGCGTTGCGGCGTTCAATGTACGTCCTCAGAGGGCTCTGTTATGCGACTCGAACGCGCACATTATTCGCTTCTATTCCGACATTCAGTCTGGGAGCCTAACGAGCGGCATGGTTCGAGAGTATCTTTTCCGCGAAGGAGGACGGCTGAAACGGGAGGGTGAGGATGTCTTTTATGAGATCCGAGATCAGTTCAATCGGGAGCCCAGTTCATTGGCGTTTTTGTTTCTGAACCGGGCCTGCTTCAACGGAGTGATGCGTTTTAACCGGAAGGGGAAGTTTAACGTGCCGTTTTGTCGCAAGCCGGAACGGTTTGCGCAGGCGTACATCACCAAGATTGCGAATCAGGTTAGCATGTGCGCGCGAATCCTCCGCTGTGTTGAATGGGTTTTTGAAGTTTCCGACTATCGGAAAAGCCTCGCAAGCGCGACACAAGATGACTTCGTGTATGCGGATCCGCCTTACATCGGCCGGCACGTTGATTATTTCAACTCATGGTCGCAGCGCGATGAGGATGATCTTGTCGTCGCGCTGAAGGGGCTGCCATGCCGGTTCGTTTTGTCGACATGGTATCGAAATAAATATCGTGCGAATGCGAATATTGAACGCGACTGGAGCACGGAACGATTCACGATCAACACCGTTGAGCACTTTTATCATGTCGGGCCGAGCGAAGACCTGCGAAATTCGATGACTGAGGCGCTGGTCTCCAATTTTGTGGGTCGAATCGAACAGCCGCAACCGCGGCTCGATGAGCGGCAGCTCGCGCTCTTCGATCCTGCCGAACGGATCGAGCCGGGGCGTGATGTGCCCGCCTTGTAGTTTGTCGCACGTCCGGATCCGCCGATCATCCGATGGAGTCTCGCATGTCGGCAAAAGTGGATTCGATCGTTGCCGCGGCGCTTCCCCACTGCCCGCCAAAAACAAAGGCCCCCAGCGGCTTGCGAGTTCGCGTCGACAGGTCGCGAGCGCGATACGCTTCGGGCAAACGATCGGGATGGTCGGCATAGCCAATCGCCAGGCCGGTCAAGGGCTGAACGCCCTGGGGAATTTGATACAGTTCACGGGCCGCGTCGGGCAAAATGCCAATCATCTGATGCACCAGCAGCCCGCGGGCCGACGCCTCGAACGTCAGCGTGGCGCTCGCGAGGCCGAGGTCGTGAATGGCGGCCGCGTTGAGATTGCCGTTCTTGGCAAAGTGTAAGCTAACGCAGCCGATCGCCAGCACCGGCGCGGCTTTGGCCCAAACCTGGTTCGCTTCCACCAGGCAAGACAACAGCCGCGCGTGTTCGTTCGCGTCGGCCTTCGTCGCCACGATGTACGACCAAGGTTGCTCGTTATACGAAGAGGCCGACCACCTGGCTGCCTCGAACAGCGAACGGACATCATCGTCGGACACCGCGCGCTCGGAAAAAGAATAGGGACTCCAGCGCTGCGCGATCAGCTCGTGAATCGGGTGATCTGGGGCCGCATGTTTATGTACGCTCATCTTTCAAACTCCTGACTATCCAGATTAGCCCCACCGTCCAGTTGTTATTCTACTCACGGCCACCGGCAGCATAACATCTTAGAGGCTATCCGAAAACTCGCCGTGGGGCGGGCCGCCGGCCCGTCTCACTGCAAAAGACGGCTCGGCGAGCCGCCCCACGATACGCCGCCACGGCGAAATCCGAGTTTTCGGATAGCCTCTCAGAGAAGCTCCTTGGTAGGTCAAAGCCCCAACTCCTCCAATCCCAGCGCCTCGGCCCGCTCGTGAGCGATGAACACCACCGCGCTGTCGTCCACAAACACGCGGCGATACGCCGTCAGCCGCGCCAGCCCGCGCTGCAGCGGCGCGTTTTGAGCGAGATAGGGCAGCGAAATCAACAGGGCGGGCAATTCGACATGGCCAGCGGCGTCGGGCGAAACGCCTTCTCGCAAACGATCGAGCAAGCGCTGGTCGCCGGTGACGATTTGCCCCTCGATGGCCAGGTAACGCTCCAGCGTCTCGCGCGTGTTGACCTCCAGCCGCGCGTCGGCGAAAACCTTTCGCTCAGGGCCGTTGTGAAAGATGTAAACCGCCGCGGCGCCTTCGTCAATGGCATAGCAGCGGCGCGGCATGCCCGGCCTTCCGAGGAATTGAGCCGCGGCGTGCGGAAAGGCCCCCGGTATCTCATCCACGCCAAACCAACGCGGCAGCTCCGATTGCCGAGTTACTGAAAGCAAGTTGAGCGGAACGCCAATCAGTAAAAACCCCAGCGCGACGGCGGTCAACAGGCGACACGGCCGCGACGACGCGCCATCGGCGCGCGATGCCAGCCAATCGCCGACGTTCGCCCGCAGCACCACACCCGACACGACGGCGAACAACGCCCAGTTGCGGTTGGCCTTCCATGCCAGCCAGCCAAACAAAACAAAAACGATCAGCCGAAAGGGATCGAACCGTTGCCGCGCCGCGCGCGGCGTAAAGCTCAGCCCGCCCGTTAAGAACGCAATCGTCAACGCGCCGGGCGTCAAATCGCGAAACAAATTGCCGACGCCTTGCAGCCGGAGCAATTCCGGGACGCTCAAAAACTCGCCCGAAAAGAGCGAATAGAAGGCATGGTCGGATCCCTCCAGCCGCCGGATTAAGGTGAGCGGCAGCAGCGCGCCTTGCAGTGCGTAGGGATTGACCAGCGCCGCGACCGCCATCAAGACGCTGACGATCATCAACTGCCTCCAGGCCACGCCGCGTGGTTCACGGCCGGTATCATCACCGCTGCGCCGGATCCGGCTTCGCGCCACTTCGCCCGCCACGAACGACGCCCAAAGGACAAGGCCCAACACAAACAGGCCGTGGACGTTGATCCAGAGCACTTGGATCGCCGGCAACAGCCACAACAGCCGCGGCCGCGTGCGGGCATGAAACAAAATGGCCAACTCGCCCGCCAGAAACAACAGCGAGAACATTTCCGGACGCACCTGATTGCGCGCGGAAAGGATCAACAGCGCCGGCAACCAACAAGCCACCGTTTGCCAGGCCGGCCACTCGCGGCGAACGGCCAGCAGGCCCAGCAAAAAAGTGAGCGACGTTAGCAAGCTCTTTGACAGCACCAGAGCGGGAGCGCCGCCGAGTGCCCACAGCCCGGCGGCGAAAAGCTGAAAGCCCCAGTGCAAATCGATCCACGGGCTATCGGGATTGGTGTAGGTAAACCAATCGGTTCTTGGCACCTCGCCGCGCCGGTAGATCAATTGTCCGGTGCGGAGATGCCACCAGATGTCTGGATCTTCAATCTGCACGCAGCCCACGAGGAACGCCAACAGCAGGAACGCGCCGTACCAAAGCGCCTTCTCGCGCCACTCGGACCCGCACACCGCGCCTGAACGCGCACTTATCTGTAAAGCCTGAACTCGGTCGGCCATTTACCTGATGCCGATCGTTGCGCGCCTAGCCGCTAAGACCCCATCCGCCTTGTGCGGATGGTGAATAAGATGGTCAGCTAGAACCATTGCCAGAAAACACAACAAGACCCCATCCGGCTTGCCCGGATGGTGAATAAGATTCCTCAGCTACTATAGCGGGCGAATCTGCTTCACCATCCGGGCAAGCTGGATGGGGTCGAATGCAGGTCGCCTTAAACGCGCGTTAGCCCACCATCTGCTTCACCATCCAGGCAAGCTGGATGGGGTCGTGCGTGGAAACGATCACGCGCAAAATTGCCGCCACTTACCGCTCCGGATAATCGGCGACGTAGACGGCCTTCACTTGCGTGTAGTCCAGAAACGTCTCTTCGCAGTTGACGCCGCCGCCCGGCCCGCCGGAGATTCCCTGGCCGCCGTATGGCAGACCGTAGGCAATGGAATTATGGCAGTTGATCTGCACGGTTCCATCGCGGAAGCGTTTGGCCAACGCCACCCCGCGCTGCACATCCTTCGTCCACACGCTCGACCCCAACCCATACGGCGAGCTATTCGCCAAGGCCAGCGCTTCCTCGGCCGACGAAACCGGGCAAATGGTCGCGTAGGTGTGAAAGACCTCCAGCGGGTTGATGTTCAGCCCCGGCTGGGTGCGAAACAAGGCCGGCTTCACATAATAGCCCTGCTTGCCGGCGACCGTCGCCTCACCACCCGGCAAAAGCGGCGTGCCGCCGCGGGCCACCGTTTCTTGCTGGGCCTGCAGAACGCGCCGCCTTTGCGTAGGGTTGATCACGGCGCCAAGCTGCGTGCCGGCGTCGGCCTGATAGCCGATCTTCAAGCCGCTGAAAAAATCGCGCTGCACGTCGATAAAATCGTCGGCGATTTTACGATCGACAAAAATCCGGTGAACCGTGCAACAGGTTTGGCCGTAGTGCTGGTTGGTATGGCGGCCGATCAGCCGCGCGACGACTTCCGGATCGGCGTCGTCGAGCACGATGGCCGCGCCGTTGCCGCCCATCTCGCGTTTCATCCGCGTGCCGTGACGATCGCAAGAGCGCAAAATGGCTTGACCCACGCCGGGCGAACCGGTGAAGGCGATAAACCGCACGCCCGGATTCTCGGCGATGGCGTTGCCGGTGATTTCACCGCGGCCCGGCAAAACATTGATCACTCCCGGCGGAAAGCCCGCCTCCTGCGCCAGCTTGCCGATGTACAGCGCCGACAGCGGCGTGTCTTCGGCCGGCTTGATTAGAATGGTGTTGCCCGAAAGCAACGCCGGAAACATGAACCAGGAGGTCAGCACGATCGGATAATTCCAGGGAATAATGCCGGCGACCACGCCCCACGGTTCACGGTACGTAAAACCGCGCATGGTGTCGGAGAGCCGCATCGCGGGGCCGTCGCCCATGTTGACGCGTCGAGCCACGTCGCAGAAATACTCGGCGCACTGGCGGATTTGCGTGAAGTCGCCCTCGGCCAACTCGGAGACTTTGCCGCCATCGCGAATCTCGCAGGCCAGCAGCACGTCGCGATCGCGGTCGCACAATTCGACCAACCGATTCACCAGTTCGATGCGCTCTTCCACGTCGAGGTTTTTCCAGGCGGTGCGGCCGTTGCCTTCAAAGGCGTGTTGAGCGGCTTCGACGGCACGGGCGACTTCGGCCTCGCCCATTTCGCACACCGTGGCCAGCACTTCCAGTGAGCCTGGGTCGACGGTTTGAAAGGTGGCGTTCATCGAGCCGGGCGTCTGTTCGCCATCGATCAGCCCGCCCAGCGGCTTGCCGCCGTTGCGGCAAAACTGGGTGAACTTGTCGGAAGTATGAAAAGCGGCGGCGGTCAAAGCCCGAATTTCAGTCGTCACGGTAGCCATTTGGCGTCATTCCTTTCGCGAGGCGATGAGAACAGTTGGTCCACGTCCTATGGATTTTACGCCCGCCTAAGCCGTTGCACAACCGGGCCGTTGCACAACCGGGCCGTTGCACAACCGGGCGACGTCACGCTCTGGGGTGAAACTGTTTATGCACGGCTTTCAATCGGGCGGGATCGACGTGGGTGTAAATCTGCGTGGTGGCGATGCTGGCGTGGCCCAGCATCTCTTGCACCTGCCGCAGGTCGGCGCCGCCGGCCAACACGTGCGTGGCGAAGCTGTGCCGCAGCGTGTGCGGGCTGACCGTAGCCGGCGCTCCCGCGCGCTTGGCATACTGCTTAATCAACTCCCAAATACGTTCGCGGCGAAGTTGCCGTCCGCGACGTGAAAGCAACACCCAATCGGGAGTGGTCGGGTTGCGCGCCGCCAGCAGCGGTCGTTCGTGCTCGAGATACACTTTGACCGCCTCAATGGCCTGCCGGCCCAAGGGAACGAGCCGCTCCTTGTCGCCCTTGCCGCGGCAGAGACAATAGCCCTCGTCGAAATGGACGTCGCGCAGCTTGAGCGTGGAAAGTTCCGAGGCGCGGCAACCGGTGGCATAGAGCAATTCGAGCATCGCGCGGTCGCGGCGCCAGACGGGGTCGCTCGCGCGCGGCGCGGCCAGCAAGCGATCGACCATGTCGGGCGGCAGCACTTTGGGCACGCGCTGCCAAAGCTTTTGGCTTCCCAGCAGTTCGACGTAGTTGTCTTTGAGCGTGCCTTCCAATTGCAGGTAGCGAAAGAACAGCTTGAGCGACACCAGGTGCCGGCCCAGGCTGGCCGGCGCCAGTTTTCGCTGGTGCAACCAACCGGCATAATCGGCCAGGTCTTGCACGGTGAGCGCGGGAATTTTTCGCCCGGCCAGCCACTCGTAAAACCGCTTCAGATCGCGGCGATAGGCCAGCACGGTATTGTCGGCCAGATGGCACTCGCTGCGCAGATAGTCGGTAAAGGCCGTGACCCACGGATGCTCAATGCGCGGCACGGCGGCCGGCGCGGCGGCAAGAACGGCGTTTTTCTTAGGCATGCTTCACCACCATCGGCCGCGCCGGCCCAAGACCATGCCAAAATGTGCTGGAATTCGCGCGTAGCGTTTCCAAGGCTTATACCGCTCGGCCAAAATGCTTGCGACCGTCGTTGCCGTGACTACACTAAAAGATGTTCATCTCTGGGTCAGTCGGAGTCCAAATCATGTCTCGTTTTCCGCGTGCGTCACGGCGGCATCGTGCCGAGAAAAAACGCCCGCCAAGGGCAGCGAAGAAGTCTCCGGCGCGCCGCGGGGTGTTTCACGCGGCCGGTTGGGAGGCGCTTGAGCCTCGAATGCTGCTGACGGCGATGCCCGCCACGATCACCTGGACCGGCGGTTCGGCCACCAGCGCCAATTGGAGCGATGCGGCCAATTGGGATCTGGGCCGCGCCCCGATCAATGGCGATAGCCTCGTCTTTCCCGCCTCGGCAAAGCAGTTGGCCAATTCCGACGACATCGCCGGCTTGAGCGTCAATTCGATCGCGTTTCAGGGGGCGTTCACGGCGTCCACCGGCGGCTACACGCTCAGTGGAGACGATTTGACGGTCGGCGCCGGCGGCATCACCGATAATGGCAGCAACAGCAACGGCGGCAGCGCGACGATCGCAAACCAGATCGACTTTAATGTCGCCCTGGCGGCGGCACAGCACTGGTCGATCGCCGACAGCGGCCTCGGACACGATCTGACCGTCAACGGCAACGTGGCCAACAACGGCTTCGCCCTGACCGCATACGGAACCGGCACCATTGACATCGGAGGTGAGATGAGCGGCGGTGGTGAGCTTTACGCCGCGGGAGTTCCCGCTGGCTTCACCAGCTCACAAACACCCGGCGGCGCCTTTGGCGGACTGACGCTAAACCTGAGCCACTCCAACGGTTACACTGGCGGTACGCACGTAGGGGACTACGCGACCGTGGTCGTCTCGACCGACAGCGCCCTCGGACCAGGTGGAACCAACGATGCCGGCACGACTGTATCACAGTCCGGAACGATTCAGTTTAATGCCGTCGCTTACACCGCCCCAGAAGCAATCACGCTCGACGGCGGCACGCTGGAGGCGAGCGGAACGTCCAGCTTCTCTGGCGCCATTTCTATTAGCGGCACGCCGAGCGATGCGACCATCAGTGCCGCTTTCGGTGCTCCGTTCGACGCGGCAATCCGGCTGATGGCGCCGTCGGCGACGTTCACGCTGAACGGCCCGACGATTGCCAACCACGGCAGCGACAACCTGCTGGTGCAAGGCGATTTTTACCCGCCGGCGGAGAACGGCTCGCCACGAGCCGCAGGTCCGGGCGTGATCATCAACAACGTCGTCAGCGGTTCCGGCGGCTTGACGGTGACGGCCGGCGCGTTGGCCCTCGGCGCGGCGAATACCTATCAAGGCCCGACTTATCTCGTGGGCGCGGCGACGCTCATCATCGACGCCGACAATGCCATTCCCAGT
>DASVGM010000743.1:0-3311 GCA_036379555.1 Pirellulales bacterium
AGCCTCTTAGAGGCTATCCGAAAACTCGCCGAGGGGCGGGCCGCTGGGCCGTCTGGAAGCGAAAGAGGATGGCCTGCCCAGGCCGTCCAAAACCAGACTGGCCGTCCTGGAAAGGCGATCCTCTTGTTGCGAGATCGCCGCGGAATAGCGGAACGAAAGCGTTCAATCACGCATGACGCCGGTTCGAGCGAAAGGCGTGTGTCCGAATGGGGCCGACGCCCCGTTTGACTCCATTTCGTCTATTCGCTACGATACTTGCTTCCCTCTCAACGCCGATGTGGGAAATCGCTGCCCGATAACCTCTTCCAACTAAAAGACATGCCAGATTTTAATCGACCCCGGACGCCCAATGGGAACAACAAGAAGCGATCCAAGGTCGTGCCGCGGCAAAAAAAGAAGGATCCGATTTTTGTCGATGGCGTTCGCCCGCGGCCGATGTACGTCGATTACAAAGACCTGGAACTGCTGAGCAAGCTCATCAGTCGTCAGGGCAAACTTCTCAGCCGCCGCAAGAGCGGTTGCACCGCGGCGAGCCAGCACGCCGTGGGCAAAGCCATTAAGCGCGCCCGTTTCATGGCGCTGTTGCCCTACGTGGCCGACTAGCGGCCCAATCTACCTTTACGGGTGCGATTTCGATGTAAGGAGGAAATCTTGGAGTGCGGCGATTCATCGCCGCTTTCATCCGTCGCGGAGCGACCTTTTCTCTGATCGTAAGGTTTGGCGATGCGTTCCGGAGACTTCCAAGAGTGGGTATGCGTGTTGCAGCTTTTGCGCCGGCCATGCAATGTCACGGCAAACGATGTGAGGCGATGATCGGAACGGCCGATTGAAATCGCGCCGAGATCAAAAGAAGGTCGCTCCGCGACAACGGAAAGCGGCGATAAATCACACGCACTCCAAGGCGACGACACACGCGACAAGGCCAGCCGTTTGCGTCTGAATTGCACTCTTACCAGTGCATCACTTGCCCGCCATCGACGTTCATGGTCTGGCCGGTGATGTTCTTGGCGCGCGGTGAGGCCAGAAAGACGGCCAGTGCCGCGACATCGGCGGGTTCTTGCCAGCGGTTGAGTGGCACGTTGCGGCGGATTTTTTCAGCGGCCCATTCGTCATAGCTTTGCGCGCCCTCGCTTTGCCGCGCGCGCCAGGCCGCCCACACCGATTGATTCAACTCGGTCTTAATCATGCCCGGACACAGGCAATTGACCCGCACGCCATACTCGGCGAGGTCTTTGGCCATGCACTGCGAAAAGTTAATCAATCCCGCTTTCGCGGCACTGTAAGGCGGATCGGTGGGCGAGCCGATTTGACCGGCGATGGATGCGACAAACAAGAAAGTGCCGCTGCGCGCCGCGATCATCGGCGACGCCAGCGCATGGGCCGCGTTGACCGCCCCCAACAGATTCACCTCCAACACGCGCGGCCAATCGCCTGGCTCGAGATTCCAAAACGGAAAACCGTATTTGCCCGACCCCACGCCCGCCGCGAACATGACATGGTCGATGCGACCGAACTTGGCCAGCGTATCCGCCGTCACTTGCCGCAGCGCTTGGTAGTCCGTCACGTCGGCCACCAAACCGATGGCGTTGCCGGCGGCGATTTCGCCGGCCGCCTGCGAAACCGCAGGCTCGCGGTCGACGAGCACCAGCTCCGCGCCTTCTTCAGCCAGGGCAGCGGCGATGGCGCGTCCGATTCCTCGGGCCGCGCCGATCACCACCGTCACCCGATTGGTAAGTTCCAGGTTCACTTGAAGTGGAGTTGGGCTCTGGGGTTCGGGGAGGGTTCAGGGTTCAGGGTTCAGGGTTCAGGATGAGGGATGAGGGATAGCGGTAAGTGGAAAGAGAGTCTGCCTCCGCTTGCGCCATTTTGCATTTCGCATTTTGCATTTCGCCTGAACCCTGAACCCTGAACCCTGAACCCTTCCCGTCCCCATTCAAGCTCCGGCCGGCGCCGCGCCATCCGTTTCCATGATGCGAGCCGGCGCGCTGGTCCGCCGCCGGGGAGCTTTGGTCGTGCTCCATTCTTTGGTGAGGGTTTCAAAGACTTCGGGCGACTCGTAACGCACGGCGTTTTTGCCTTCGGGCATGGGGCCAATCAGGCCGCGGAAAACGGGCATGCCGCGCAAGCCCAGGTCGGTGCTGCAATCGTCAATGCCCACCTGCGTGTGCATCTTGAGCAGCGATTCGGGTTTGTTGTATTCCTTCACGCGAAGCGTCCCATCGGTCCCTCGGGTGACGACTCGAACAATCTCTTTTGCCATGATGTATCGGAATCCTGAGTGGTTGCCAAGGATGGGCGACAAGCGATGTATCGTCGCGGCGGCGGACGGCGGCGGAAGGTTTCTCATCGACCCAACCTAGCGGGGTGAACCGCGAAAACCCGCAGATTTCGCACTCCGGCGCGACGTGTTACGAACCGCCGCGAGTCCGACTTTTGGCAGCGGTCGTAGCGATTGACGCCCGTCGCCGGCGCGTTCTTTGCCGAACATGCGGACGCCGCGATTCGTAGCGAAAGTGACGCTTGACTACGATGTTCGGATCGCCGCCCCAAGCGCCGGCCGCCCATCACTTGGCTGCCGCCAGGGCGGCCAACCGTCGCTTGGCGGGCGCGGCCTGGTCGCTGTGCGGAAATTTCCCGGTCACCTCGCGGTACGACTTGACAGCCTGCTCTTTCTTGCCGAGCGCTTCATAACAACGGCCCGCCTCATAATGCGCACGGGCCTGCCAACGCGGATAGCCGTAACCGTAGGCGGCCTGAATGAAGTTCTTAATGGCCTTGTCGTGCTCCCTATTCCGGGCGTAAATCTCGCCGATCCTGAACCGCGCCCGCGCCGCCGCCTCGGCCTCGCTCTTGATTGTCACTTCTTCATACCGCTTCAGCGCCAGATCGAGTTGCCCAAGGTTTTGCCGCGCCCAAGCTTCCTCGCACAGCATCTCAGGCAAGTGTTCAGAATCGGAGTGTTCTTTCGTCGCCTGGGCGAGCGTCGCCAGGCTCGCCTGCCATTGTTTAAGTTGCCCTTGGACCTGGCCCGCGCGCAGCGTCGCCAACCCGGTCATCTCTGTGGCCGCTGGCGACTTCACGCGCTGATAATACGGCAGGGCATCGGCGTATTTAGCTTGCTTAAAAAGCGCCTCGGCGACCATGAATGCGGCGTCGTCCGCGAGAATTCCCTTTGGCCAGGTGGCAAGTTGATAGGCGAACGTCCGCCGCGCTTTGTCAAAAGCGTTTTGCCGGAACTGGGCCAGGCCAAGCTTGTGGGCCGCTTTTTCGCCGAGCGCGTTCTTGCCGGCGCTTTGCATCGACTTATGAAA
>DASVGM010000744.1:0-7758 GCA_036379555.1 Pirellulales bacterium
GCGTTTTCACTTTCTTCGCGCGGCATCGAGCAAGGCGTAGCCGATCGAAGCCCCCAGCAAGACAACGGCCAGCGTCAGCGCCGTGCCCGCCCAGGCCAATAATTGGCGCGCGAGGCTGCCGGGTAATCGCACGGCGTCTTCATAGCGCTGTTCGACAATGACCACAAACTCGCTGTCGGGCACCGGCGCGAACGCCGCCAACCAACGACCGCCGAAAAGCGGATCGTAAAACGCATCTTCGCCCGCCACCGGAGGCTCACGCCGCGAGTCGTCTCGCCGCCCACCGCCGGCCTGAGAGCGCACGCCGCGCAACGGGCCGCTTTCGACCGCCACGGCGCGCTTGCCCGGCTCCGCGTAGGCCGGATGCACCAAGATCACGTCGTCAGGCAATGTTCGCGGCCGCACCTCGGCGCCGCGCGGCGGATCGAGCGGGCCGACCAAAGCCGCCTTGCGGTGTTCATCGTTCAAATAGGGCAGTCCGAAGCTGGAATCGGTCGCCACGGTCGCCACCAGCACTCCCAACGGCGGATCGTCCGTGTCTGGGCGGCGAATGGGCGATGAAAACGCGAACTTGTAAAGCTTGTCGTTCTCGCTGCCCAATCGCTTGGCGAGGCCGAAGTCGGTGACGCGCGGCTGATCGGTTTCGTCGATCAGCACGTTGGAGGGCTTGAGATCGCGGTGCAGAATGCCTTGGCCGTGCGCGTAATGAATCGCCGCGGCCACGGTTTTGACGTATCGGGCGGCCCGCTTCGGCGCGAGCGGGTGTTCACGCACCATTTGAGCGAGGCTGCGGCCCGGCACGTATTCCATCGAGAAAAAGTGCTGACCGCCGCGTTCTCCCACCTCGTAAATGGCCACGATGTTGGGGTGCCGCAATTGCGCGGCCGCCTCGGCCTCGGCGCGAAAACGCCGCACGTCGTCGGGGCTGGCGAATTGCCCGGAAAGAATTTTTTTCACCGCCACCAGGCGGTTCAGGCTGACTTGCCGCGCCTTGTAGACCACCCCCATGCCGCCGCGGGCGATCTCTTGCACGATTTCATAATCGCCCACCACCGTGGGCGCGGCGGCCTCCGCGGCCGCGGGCCTGAAATCAAGCGTCGTCGCGTTGCCGCCAACGGCCAGTTGCGTGGCCGGCACGGTTTCGTCAGGCCGGGCGGGCGACACGTCGCCGGCCATCGTCTTGTATGGATCGCCGTCGGTCATGGTTTAGGCTTCGTCCTCGCGGCCGCGCAGACGAGCGAATCGCGACCGTGTCAAAACACGAAAAAATAAAACTCCTCAAGGGAATATCCTATCCTGCCGCGAGCGGCGACGCCATCCTGCCGCATGGAGGGCGAACCGAGAAATCTGGTTGTCGCTCGACATTTGAGATAAGCTCAATGCTCTCGGCATCATCTTCAGTTAGGCGGCGACTAAGAGGAACAGCGTTCATGAATGAAACGTGCGTTAACAAGGGCATCATCCTGGCCGGCGGTTCGGGCACACGGCTCTACCCGGTGACGCGCTCGGTGAGCAAACAGCTCCTGCCGGTTTATGACAAGCCGATGATTTATTACCCGCTTTCGACCTTGATGCTGGCGGGCATTCGCGATGTTTTGCTGATTACCACTCCGGCGGACGCCGCCGGCTATGAGCGGTTGCTGGGCGACGGCGGTTGGATCGGCATTTCCATTCGCTACGCCGCGCAGCCGCGTCCCGAGGGGCTGGCCCAGGCATTCATCATCGGCCGCGACTTCGTGGGCCACGACGCGGTGGCGTTGATCCTGGGCGATAATCTCTTTTATGGGCAAGGTTTTCAGGCCATGCTGGGCAAGGCCGCCCGCGAAGACCGCGGCGCCACGGTGTTCGCCTACGCCGTGAAAGACCCCGAGCGTTATGGCGTGGTGGAGTTCGATGAAACGGGCCGGGCCACTTCGATCGAGGAGAAGCCGGCCCGGCCCAAGTCGCACTATGCGGTGACGGGCCTCTATTTTTACGACAACCAGGTGCTTGACATTGCCGCCGCGCTGAAACCATCGGCCCGCGGCGAACTGGAGATCACCGACGTGAACCGGCGTTACCTGGAACGCGGCGAGTTGCACGTGCAGCGCTTCACGCGCGGCTTCGCCTGGCTGGATACGGGCACACACGAATCGTTGTTGCAGGCCTCGAACTTCATTGAAACACTCGAACAGCGGCAGGGGCTTAAGGTTGCCTGTCTGGAAGAAGTGGCCTACCTTAAAGGTTTTATCAACGCCGCGCAACTGGAGGCCTTGGCGGCCCCGCTAAAAAACTCCTACGGCGACTACCTGCGCGAGTTGCTCAAACGCGATGATGTTGTTTAATGCCCGCGGCCTCCCTGTCTTGGTACACCGGCGGTTTCTTCATTGACTCCGCGATGCCGTCCGCGGAGAATGGAGGCATGATCATCGAGGTGGCCGACATCATTGATCCTATCGAACTTGCCGATTCGGAGGCGGTCATCGAACATTTGCTGCGCGGAACGCCACTCGATCCAGAGGTCGATCGTCGAGTTCATGAGCGCGCCGCGAGGATCACGGACGAATTGCGGCGAAAATACGGCATGCTCGACATCGCCGTGGATCTCGTTCGCCAGGCGCGCGAGGAGCTTGCATGTTAAAATGTCTTCACGCGCCAGATGCGGCACAACAGTCTCTTACGGACAACGACGCGAGCGGCCGATGAGTTACACCAAGCCACCATTCACAATTCCGGAGCAAAGCCTCGCGTTCTTCACGTGCTTACCGTTGGGGCGGCAGGCTCAGACGGAGGCGGCTGATGAGCCAACAACGGCTCAGGCATGGGCGCCTTTCATCAACGAACAGCTTGCCGCATGGACCTTGAATCCGGGCCAATTTGCGGACGACGATGTCGTGCCGCCAAACGCGGCGACCATCGCTTGCGCATCCGCGACCGCCATCTCCCTGCGCGACCAAGGCGCGCCTGCGCCTACGCGGATTGTGCCGACCGGCGACGGGGGGATTGCCTTTCAGTATGATAGCGATCCAGAGTTCATTTCGATTGAGGTCGAGCCGGAAGGCCGCGTGGAGTTGCTCGTCTTCGTCAACGGTCGATTAACGCACCGGGCGGAGCTATAACGAGCGCGATGGACGAGCTCGCGGCAGAAAGCCCGATTGCGGATGATGAGTTTCTCTATCGCCGCGTGCCCGCCTCACAGAATTGGGTTACCCCCGACGCGAAGACGGTAGATCCATTGGCGTTCCGCCCGCGCGAAAGCGACTCAACCGGGTTGTCGCTGGCGCGTGCGCTGTACGAGTCCGCGCAACAGTCAGCGACCCGAGGATCAATCGGCCGACAATTCTACATCGCCGTCTTGTCCGTTCGCCGAATGCGAGCGGCGGGCGTTGAGATTACGCCACGGCCCTTGGAAAGCCATCCAGGCCATGTGGAAGTGGCGGAATTAACCTTTGAAAATCGGCGCACGGATCGTTCTCGCGAGTTGGTGCAATGCCTACGGGATTGTGTCATCGCGATCGAAGGCCCTTTTGATGGCCATGCGACTCGCGACTGAGAAGCGTTCGCGCGGCTGCGTTTATTCGCCGATGCCCCAACTCCGCCATACAAATCGCCGTCGTCGGCTGGCGCGATCGCCCAGACCCACAACATCTTGTGGTAGACATCGAACACCTATACCATATTTTGTATTTGTCAAAATACTTGCTTTCAAATGGATCGTATGTATACTTTCCGCTGGCCGACTGATTTCGGCCGGCGCGATGCGACCGATGTCTCGCACGCGCGTCGATAGCTCAAATTACTATTTTTTCCTGGTCAGGCGGGCGCCTGCCGGTCGCGTCACACCGTCGAGTGACGCCTAGACCCATTTTCTCGGTCGTTGTTTCACAAATTCAGCCGCACGCGCGGCTGCGCGCCCGCATCGCCAAAAACCAGCCGGCGCGAGAATTCCCTGTTCGCCCTTTTCATCCTCAGGAGTACTTGCATGTCAACCGAACCAAAAAACCTGCCCGCGAATCCGTTTCTTGCCCCTCCAAGCACTGCCGTCGCCGCCGGCGCCAACATACCGGCGCAACGCCAAACGCCGCCCCCGGCAAATATCGCTGAGCTTTCCGCGGATGAACAGCGGCGCCTCACGCGATTGTCCGAGCAGGCCAATCAGGCGCACGAACTGGTCAAGGACGCGGCGCTGCGCTTCTGCCGGCACTCGATCGAAGCCGGCATTGCCCTGCTGGAAGCGCGTGACCTCTGCCCCGCGAAAGGCTGGGGCGCATGGCTGCAAGACCATTTCGACGGCTCCCCGCGCACCGCGCAACGCTACATGAAACAAGCAAAGGGACTAATACTTTTGGGGGTAAAAACGACAGATGTGTCGGTTTTCCACCCAGAAGAGTTATCTCGCTTGTTCGGTAAAGCGATTCGACGCATCGAGCGCCGGGGCGCGGCCGCGGCCAAATCCGGCGAGGCGGACGCCGCTCTCGTCGTCACGGTCGCGCGCGGTCAGCCGGTTGAAATCAACGACGGCGCATCGCCGCCGTCGTCAACCGACGATCCGTTGGTCTCGGTTTTGGCCTTGTTCAATGAACTGCTGGCGGCGTTGTGTGACGCGATCGAGTCGGGTCAGCAGCTCGGCTACGGGCAGTTTGTGCTGGACGAGTTGGAGCGTATCCGCGGCGACGTTGACGCCTGCCGTCTGTTGCTTTGCGACGCGCGCGGCCCGGCGGCCATCGGCGCGTGACTTCCGCGTGCGCCAATTTGCAATTGTTGGTTCCCTCCGTGAAATACGCTAAATAACCTTGCGTGATTCCGGGGCGCGGCATCGTGGAGGATGGGCTTCCTAGCCCGTCACTGGGCTGCGCAAAATGCCCGACTTTAATACGATAACGAACTGAGATCCCATACCGGATTTGTTCCGCACCGCCACCGCCGGGCTTGCCCCGGTGGAAGCGCTGACTGACAAGCTAGAACGAACGCCACGCCAGATGCTTTCCGTTTTCGCGTTGCATCCGCTGCCTTCGGCAGCGGATGCAACGCGAAAACGGGGCGCGTTCGGCGCCGTACATCTAGCCAGTCAGTCATCGCTCGACGGGGGCAAGCCCCGATCGTGGCGGAGTAAATCTAGTATCACGCAAGTCGGGGCGCAACGACCGATTTTGCGCAGGCCAGGCCGTCACCAAACAACTGGACGGGCTAGGAAGCCCATCCTCCTTTTCCCAACATCACGCAAGGTTATTTAGTTGTGCGCAGGCCAGCGACAACCACCCTCCGGGCGCTCCCGATGCCTCCCGTCCACCGTTTCACACTGTATACTACGCAATAAGCGAGTGGGTACACGCAATGAAAAACAACCTTTCACGTAGAACCTTCATCGGTCACGCCGCCGGCGGCATCGCCTCCTTGGCCGCGGTGCCCGCGCTGGCGGCCGATGAAAAGCCGGCGGAAATCGCCGCGGGCCTCAACGCCGCCAAGCCGGCGGAGCTATGGCTCGCGCTCATCAAGCAGCTTGACCCTGAGCGCCTGGGCGACGAACACCTGGCGGCGTTGCGAGCTGACGTCCAATGGAACCTGCGGCGCTCCGCTTTGCTCAGCGGCTTGGCGATGACCAACGCCGACGAGCCGGCGCCGGTGTTTCGCGCCTGGCGCGCGGAGGGTTAGAGCATGGCCCTCGCCAACGATGTTGCCTGGATGGGCGTTCGCGAGCTTGGCACGCGCCTGCGCGGCGGCGAATTCACCGCGGTTGACCTGGCGCGGTTCTTCCTCGACCGCATCGAGCAAAAGGCCAAACCGCTGAACGCGGTGGTCACCGTCACCGCGGAGCGAGCGCTGGACGAAGCCCGGCAAGCCGACGAAGACCTGGCCGCCGGCCGCGACCGTGGTCCCTTGCATGGCATTCCGTACGGCGCCAAGGATCTGCTCTCGACGCGCGGCATCGCCACCACTTGGGGCGCCGCTTGCTTTAAGCAACAGGTGATCGACGAGGACGCCACTGTCATTCGGCGGCTGCGCGAGGCCGGCGCGGTGTTGGCGGCCAAGCTCTCGATGGTCGAATTGGCCGGCGGATTGGGCTACGACCAGGCCAACGCCTCGTTCACAGGCCCCGGCTTGAATCCTTATGACAACAGCGCCTGGAGCGGCGGATCGTCCAGCGGGCCAGGTTCGGCGGTGGGCGCCGGCGCCGTGCCGTTCGCCATCGGTTCAGAAACCTCCGGTTCCATCATGACGCCCGCCGGCTATTGCGGCGTTACCGGCTTGCGGCCCACTTATGGCCGAGTGAGCCGGCATGGCGCCATGGCGCTAAGCTGGTCGATGGACAAACTTGGCCCCCTGTCGCGCACCGCCGACGATTGCGGGTTGGTGCTGGCCGCCATCGCCGGACACGATCCGCTCGATCCCTCGTCCAGCGAACGAGCGTATGCCTACACCTTGGACCAGCAGCCGCCGTTTCGCCTGGCCACGTTGAAAGGAATTGCCGATCACGTTCAGCCGGAAGTGAAAGCGAACTATCAACGCTCTCTTGAGGTGCTGCGGCCATTTAGCACATTGAGCGAAGTGGAGTTGCCCGATCTGCCCTACGGCATGGTGGCCGGCACGATCATCGCCTGCGAGATGGCGGCGGCTTTTGAGGGTCTGCTGGCCGACGGAGGCGTGTGGCAAATGACGGCGCCGGAAGACCGTTTGGGCTTGCATGCAGCGCTGCTGATTCCGGCGAAAGACTACATCAACGCGCAACGCATTCGTGTGAAGATTCAGCAAGCGCTCGACTCGCTTGTCGCGCCGTATGACGCCTTGGTGGCGCCGACGCTGGCGAGCGTCGCCGGGCCGATCGACAAGCCCTTCAGCGAATACCAGCGCGGCTTCAGCACGCGCGAACTAACGCCGGCGGGAAACGTCGCCGGCCTGCCGGCCCTGACCATGCCCAATGGCTTTGGCGAACGCGGTTTGCCCACCGGCCTGAAGCTGATCGGGCGGGCATTTGAGGAAAACCGCTTGTTGGCGATCGCGCGCAAGTACCAACAACTGACAGACTGGCACCGCCGGCGCCCGTTCTGATTTGCGATTGCACGCCATCCGGCTTTCGCTATACTCCGCCGCGATTACCATCAGCCCGCGGACAGGAACGATGCTTTTTTGTTCCGAACAATTTCTCGTCTTTTTCACGATCGTGTTCGCGCTTTATTGGGCGGTGCCCTGGCAGCGCTGGCGCACGTTCCTGCTGCTGGCGGCCAGCTTTTACTTCTATGCGAGCTGGAACAAATGGCTGGCCTTGATCATCGCCGTTTCGACGACGGTGGACTATGTCGTCGCGCGGGGCATTGAGGCCAGCCCCGACGGCAGGCGCCGCAAGCTGTTGCTGTCGGTCACCGTCATTGGCAATTTGTCGCTGTTGTGCTATTTCAAATACGCCAACTTCTTCCTGCATTCCCTGGAAGAAACGCTCCGCGCGCTGGGCGCCTCCGCCTCGCTGCCGGCGCTTCAGGTGATTCTGCCCATCGGCATCTCCTTCTACACCTTCGAGGCCATCAACTACACCGTCGATGTTTTCCGCCGCCGCATCGCCGCCGAACGCAATCCGGCTCATCTGCTGTTCTTCGTTCTGTTCTTTCCGCACCTCATTGCCGGGCCGATCGTCCGCGCCAAGGACTTC
Organism: Pirellulales bacterium; assembly: GCA_036379555.1. Lineage (GTDB taxonomy): Bacteria > Planctomycetota > Planctomycetia > Pirellulales > JAICIG01 > DASSFG01. The sequence goes on from DASVGM010000744.1 coordinate 7,622, forward strand.
CTGCCGCAAATCCGCCGTTCCAAGCGTTGGAGTTGGGCGCGCTACCATCTCGGCGTCGAATATTTCCTCCTCGGCCTAATAAAGAAGTGGCTTGTCGCCGACCAACTCTCCGTCTACGTCGATCCCGTGTTCGCCTA
>DASVGM010000745.1:0-2387 GCA_036379555.1 Pirellulales bacterium
CACTTCTCTGCCGCCAACGGTAACGTGGCAGTAGGCTACCCACCTAACGATTCCCCAATGTCCGGCGAAGGTCTTCAGGTTTTGGCCCGAATCGCTATCCCAAAGTTTGACCAACGCGTCGCGACCGACGATGGCGAGCAGCAGCATCTGGCGTGGCGCCTCCTGGCAGGTGCGATCAACAATTGATTGTTGATCACCCCCCAAGTGGTGAAAATGGGCGCTCTACTGCGCCCGTGCTGGAATGAGGCGATCGATGCCAGCGGAGGATGGGCCTCCTGGCCCGTCACCAGACAGGGTGACGGCCTGGGAAGGCCATCCGCCGGGCACGAAACACAGTTTTCGGATAAGCTGTAAGCGGGGGCGTCCCTGGAGTAGGGTCATCATGCAATCGCTTCCAGACACAAACCTGAGCGTCATTCACCGCCGTCGCTGGCTGCAAGTGGCCGGCATCGGTTGGCTCGGCGGCGTGTTGAGTAGTCGAGGGTGGGCCGCGGCGGCCGGTGAGCGGCCGGGCCGAAGGTCGCCGCCGGCGATCAAGTCGTGCATTGTGATTTTTCATTACGGCGGGCCAAGTCAGTTTGAAACCTACGATCCTAAGCCCCTGGCCCCGCAAGGCGTGCGCGGCGAGTATGCCGCCATTTCCACCTCGGTGCCCGGCGTGGCCGTGGGCGAGTTTCTGCCACGGGTGGGCAAGATCATGCATCGCTTGACGCTCGTGCGGTCGATGCACCATCCGATGCGCAATCACAACTCGGCCGCGGCCGAGGTCTTTACCGGCCGCACTCCGGCCGGCGGCGACCTGGAACTGCTGGCCGACGAATCACGCTCGTTTCCCACTCTCGGTTCGTCGGTCAGCTACGCGTTGGGGCCGCAAGCGAACACGCTGCCCTTTGTCGCCTTGCCGTACACGATCTACAACGTCGTGCAGCTTCCCGGCCAGACGCCCGGCTTTTTAGGCGGCGCCTACGACCGTTTTCAGGTCACTGGCGATCCCACTCAGCCAGCGTTTCGCGTGGCGGCGCTGGAACCGCCGCCGGGACGTCCGGCGCTCGACGCGGCTCAACGCCGGCGTTTGCTCGAAAAGCTCGATCGTTTGCCTGCCGCCGGTCCCGCCTTACAAATGCGGACCTATCGGCAACGCGCGCTCGAACTTGTCGCGTCCGACGTGGTGCGGCGCAGCTTTGACCTCTCGCGCGAAGACGCCCGGTTGCGAGATCGCTACGGCCGGCATTTGCTGGGACAAAGCCTGCTGCTGGCGCGGCGGCTCGTGGAAAGCGGCGTCAATTTCGTCACCGTTTTCGATGGCCAGACGAACGGGCAAGACGCCAATTGGGACAGCCATCAAACCATTTTCCCGCGGCATAAACAGTTGATTCCACCCGCCGACGAAGCGTTTTCGGCGCTGGTGGAAGACTTAATCGAGCGCGGCCTTTTTGATTCGACGCTGGTGGTGTCGATGGGCGAGTTTGGCCGCACCCCCAAGATCAACGCCGCCGCGGGGCGCGATCATTGGCCCGACTGTTATTCCGTGGTTCTCGCCGGCGGCGGCCTGCCGGGCGGGGCCGTGCTTGGCGCCAGTGACAAGCTCGGCGCCTATCCCGACCGCGATCCCGTGACGCCGGCCGACCTGGCGGCGACGGTCTTTTGGCGTTTCGGCATCGACCCTTCGCTGGAAATTCGCGATCCGCTCGATCGTCCCTTTCGGCTGACCGACGGCCGGCCGCTGTCTCGATTGTTTGGTTCGTAAGCCGGAATAGGCACCCGTTCCATACAAACGCTTCATGCGTTGCCGTGTGAATTATATCCGTCAAAAAACCGCACCGCGTTGCGGAACACTTGCAGGCCGTCGCCCGCTTCGGGCAAGGCGTCGGAGCGCGTCCAGCGAGGATGATGCGTGGGGTCGATGTGCCGCTCAGGATGCGGCATCAGGCCGCAAACACGTCCGGTCGAATCGCAGATTCCCGCGATCGCGCCAATCGAGCCATTTGGATTGTCTGGATAGGCTACGTCGGCGCCATCGTCTCGGCACGAAGCATATCGCAGCACAACTTGTCCCGCCGCTTCCAGCGCGGCCAAAGTGGCCGCGTCGCGCGGCACAAACTTGCCCTCCGCATGGGCGACCGGCAGGTACATGCTCTCGATGCCGGAAAAAAAAATGCACTTATCGCCTCTGGCCCGCAACCGCACCCAGCGGTCTTCAAACTTGCCGGAGTCGTTGTTGGTCAAGGTGGCGACGGGCCGGCCGGAAGCGTCGTCGTCAAGCAACAAACCCGACTTGGTGAGAATCTGAAAGCCGTTGCAGATTCCAAGCACCAGCTTGCCGGCCTGCTTGAAGTCATGCAGGACGCCGCGCAGGTGGTGCTGAAGCTGGTTGCCCAGGATGCGGC
>DASVGM010000746.1:0-10839 GCA_036379555.1 Pirellulales bacterium
TCGGATTTGTTCCGCACCGCCCCCGCCGGGCTTGCCCCGGTGGAAGCGCTGACTGACAAGCTAGAACGAACGCCCCGACCGATTCTTTCCGTTTTCGCGTTGCATCCGCCGCCTTCGGCAGCGGATGCAACGCGAAAACGGGGGGCGTTCGGCGCCGTAATCTAGCCAGTCAGTCAGCGCTCGACGGGGGCAAGCCCCGATCGTGGCGGAATCAATTTAGTATCAAGCAAGTCGGGGCGCAATAACCGATTTTGCGCAGACCAGACCCGTACTGAGACAAAATGACGCGCTGCCTCGCATGATCCACCTCAACGGCCCGATTGCGGCACTTTTTCCTGTGCGATCTCTTCCAGGACCGTGGCCGACGCAAAAACGGCGTTGCTATCCGATTGTTTTACGACGCCAATGCCCGCCGCCAGCCACTGGAATTGCGTATTGGTCAGCAGCTTTTTCTTCATCGTCACTTGTAGCTTGAGACATGTGGGGTACTTGCCTTTGGGTGTCACCACGTCTTCCAAGCCCACGGCCGCAAAGCGAAACTGGCCGCTGGGCGTATCCGCGCCCCAGCGATCGCCAATCTTGATTCTGGCCGGCAAATAGAGCCATTCCGACGATTCCTCGTCGCCGCCCAGCACCTGAAAAACCCCTTCGGCGGCCGGACGGTAATAAATCAGTTGATCGGGCATGAGCGGCAAGCCCGTGAAGCTGGTCGTGACCTTGAAGTACGCCTTGCCGTTCAGAGCGGTCATCGCGGGAGTGCGGTTGGTGGCCGTCGCTTGTCGTTGCTTGCCGATGGGCGGCGTGACCGTGACTTGATAGCGCATCTGGCGGCCAACTTTGAGCGGCAGATATTTCGTGCCGTCAAAGGTTGGCGGTTTTTGGGCCGGCGGCGGTGGTTTTTGGGCCGGCGGCGACCGCTGCGGCGGCTTTTGCGCCGGCAGCGGCGCAGACGCCAATAAGGCGAAAAAACAGCAGGCGATCGTTCTTTTCAGCAGCGCAAGATTCATTTTTTTTCCTCCGTGGCCGCTTTCTCTCGCGTAAAGCGATAGTAGACCTCCAGGCTCAGCACGCCCAAAGCGGTGCTGTAAATTCTGCCGCCGGTGCTGCCCCAGCGGTCGTTCGGCTCAAAGCTGCCGCGGTCGCAGCCGGTTCCTTGAATTTGCAGCGAGATAAGATGGTCGCGAATGACGTTATTCCAACGATCCCAAGTGTCGCCGCCCGCCATGAACATGGCCAGGGTGCAGTTGTACCAGAGATAAAAGTCGCTTTCCCGCTTTTGATCCTTGCCCCAACCGGCTTCGGCTTCGTCGGCAAGATATGCCGCGCCAAGACGCACGAATTCCGATTCAGGCTGGTGCTTGATGAATTCATCGACCATCATGCCCACGCCGGTCGTCGCATGGGTCAGGTAGCTGGTTCCCTGGTAGTGCGTGCGGCCCGTGAGAGGGTCGGCAAGCCGTCCAAAAAACGCCGTCATGTGCGAGTTCGTCGCGTCTTGCACCTGAAGATTGGCCTCTTTGGCGGTTTTCAGCGCCAACATCGCCCAGCCCGAAACCGAGGCATCGCTGGGAAGCGCCTTCTCCGGTGTATAGCGCCAGCCGCCGTCGTTGTGCTGTTGTTCCTCAATAAAATGGACGGCCTTGGTGGCCGCGGAGAGGTGTTTTTCATCCGGATGACGCTTGGCCGCTTGGGCCACGGCGCAGGCTTCGGCCAGGGCGAACGTGGCGATGGCGTGCTCATACATGTAGTGCTGATCGTAGTGGACGGCGCCGGCCGCGTCCTGCGAGACATGGTTTGCGGAGCCGAGGATTTCACCGTTCGGCCCTTGTCGCGCGGCGAGCCAATCGAGGCCGCGGCGAACCGTGTCGGAATAGGGCTTGCCGTTGAAGGCGTAATGGCCGCCGGCCTGAAAGGCAAGCACGGCCAACCCCGTCAGCGCGGCTTCGTAGGGTCCGCCGCGGGCGCCGGTGCAGGGGTGCCCTTTTTCACAGCGCGAGCCGTCTTCGCCCAAGCAATCCGGCCCCCAATGGCCATCTTCAGCCTGATGCCGCGCCAACCATTCCAGCCCGGCGGCGACGGCCTTTTCCGATACCGGCGTGCCCCCCACGCTCGCCACAAACTCTTCACGATCGACACGCGTGCGCTCGCCATAGAGGCCCAGCGGTTGCGACGACGCCGTCGCCGCGGCGACCTCCACCGGCGGCTTTTCGGGCATGGCCGCCGCCGGCTTGCTTGGGACCGGCGTGGCCGTATCGATCGTTTCGGCCAGCTTGGCCGCTATCTTCGGCTCGGCCGCATGCGGTTCATTGGTGGCCGTTTCTTTTTTGGAGGGCGCTTCCGCCTGCGGCGCCGTCTGCTCCGCCTGCGGCGCGGCCGGCCCGAATGCTTGCCGCTTGGAATCTGCCGACGGCGAATTCGCCGCGACCAGCGCCGACTCGACAGGCTGCTGATGCACCGGCTTCGACGCCACGGCGGCATAATAGACGCCGCCGGCCAGCACCAGCAATAAAAGCAGCAGCACAGCGGTTGTCAGCAGGCTCCGGCGCGGGCGATCTGCAGCGGCTGTCGTGCTTTGAACGGCGCCGGGCGGCGCATGGCCTGCCGCCATATTCACCCTACCCGGCGGCGGTGGTGGGCGTTTTTTCGCAGGGCCGGCGCTGGCGGCCGGCAACGGCTTGCCGCAACCCGCATGTGGACATGTCGTCGCCGTATCAGGCACCGTTCTGTGGCAAGCCGGGCAGGTTTTCATATCTCTAATGTTTTAAAACCCAATGTGGGGCGGGCCGCCGGCCCGTCTGACGCAAAAGACGGCCCGGTGGGCCGCCCCACGATGGTGCTGGCGTGATTGAACATATCCCCTTCCATTCCTCCTATTGCTCCTCATCCTCCTCCACCGGTGGCGGCAATTTACCAGCGGCCTGAAAGGCCAACATACGCGAGTTGGTGTCGCTTGTCACCGGTCTGTCCGCGCCATAATCAAGATGGCCGACCACCAGCGTCAACTGCCGCGACTGCGAGGCGCCGGGCCGAATGGTCAAGCCGCCCGGCTCATCGGCGGTCCAACCGATGAGCCGCATCTCGTTGGCGGCCGCTTCGTCGCCCACTTCGTTCGCGGCCAAGGCGTGGAGGTTTCGTAGATTCAAACCCTCGCCGGTATGGCGGTCGGTGGCGGGCGAGCCATTGAGCTTGCTCGACCAAGGATCGGTCTGCTTCACATCGCGCTCGGTCAACGTCACCGTCACCGCCGCGCCCGCGCCCAAGGAGCCAACCCACGCGGTGTGCTTGGGGCCGATGACGCCGACTCCTTCCAACGCGAATTTTGTGTCGTTGGTGAGCCGATATTGCTTGTCGCCGATCGCTTGCCAACCGAATCCGCCCTCGGCATCGAGCATTTCTTCGCTATGCACCATGCCGGTCATGTTCGAGGAGATTTCCAGGCCGTCGAGCGTCACTTGGGCCACTTCGTCTTCTTCGCCGAGTTGCGGCGTGCGGCGAAAATCGACGCCGGACACGCTTTGCCCCACCACCATCCGCTGCCCGGTGGCGAAGGGCAACGCCACGGCCGATTGGTCTTGAAAGCGAAGCTGATAGCGGGTTCCCAGCGAGCTGTACAAAGCCAAATAGCGGGTCAGATGCGCCCGATGATAACCGCCTTGCACTTCCAGCACGGCCAACTCGCTCTTCGACCGCGCGAAGCCGATGTCGAGCTGCGCCAAGTAAACGACGAAAATGGCGCCGCCAATGGAAATGAAAGGCGCGGCGGCCCAAGCCCATTCCACGCGGCCCAAAAGACGGAAAAACAGCCAATTCACCGGCACCAGCAAGACGATATAAGCGCCCAGCACCCGCACCACAAACCGGGCGTCGGGCACGCTGATGCCCGCCGCCTTACGCAAAGAATCGAGCGCCACATTGGATGCCGCGCTAAAATCGTTCCATCCGGCGGCCCCGCTCCCATAGCGCTGCTCGGCCTCGGTCAACTGCGCGCCATACTGTGAGCCAATCGGCCGGCCGAAGCGGTCGAACTGGCTTGGCTGCTGCTGGTCATAAACAATGTCGGCCGGCGGCGGAGTGGCCACCGCGCGCCCTCGCATCAGCCCTTCGAGCAACTTGGGCGAGCATTGCGCGTCGCGTGTGAAGTATCGCACCTGGCTCACACGCAGTTCGTCGTGCGTGGGATGATCGTCGGCCCAGGCGACGTGCAATGTTTCGTTGACCACGCGAAATGTCCGCGGCGGGCGGCGAAGCAGGCCGCCGTTAAAAAAGTTATCGAAGCTCGGCCAGTCGCGCAATTCACGCTGGCTCAGGCGAAAGGCCGTCAGCACAATGCGTCCGCGTCCCAGGCGGCGCTCGGCGATCAGCGGCTCGTTCGCAATCGCGACCAACGGCTTGCCCCCCTCGGCCAGCTTCAAATGCACGCCGCTCCAGGGACGCACCGCTCTCAACGGCCGATCGCCCCGCCGCCAGGCGGCATTGAGCGGCTCGATCTCCTTCGCCGTGAGTTGCCAGGTATCGCCGGCGGCGGCGGGCAGGTATTCCTCCAAAAAACTTCCCTGCAACGTGGCCAGCGACTCCGGCCCACTGACGACGAGTTGCCCGCCCCAATGCAGCCAGTCGAGCAGGGCTTGTTGCTGGTCGGGCAAGAGCTTTTTAGGTTCGAGGTCGTCCCACAACACGTAGGCGATGCTGGTCCACCCCAGCGGCTGCGAGGGCAGCGGGGCGAAGGTCTTGAATCGCGGCAGTGCCACACGGTAGTGCCAGGCCAAAAGCGGATCGAACAACACATCGTCGGCCACCGGCGCGGTGACGGAGTCGATCTTCTTCAGAAAGGAGTACGTGTCGGGATTGAGCGCCAATACGACAAGATAGTATTGGTGCGGCGGCATTGGCCGGGCGATTTGCGTTTCAGCGTAAACGGGCCGGCCGCCGACGCCGGTGAGCAACCGCGTGGAAACATTTTTGACGCGTGTCTCGACCGGCGTGAAAATAGAAAACTCCAGCATCCGCTGCTGACCCTTGGGCAGAATCACCGGCCGGGTGGTGCGCAACTGAAATGGCGCTTCATCGAGCGGCACGGTTCGCCCCACCTGGTCGACCGCTTCGCTCAGCAGTTCGCCACGGAAATCGAAGTTGTTGGCCCGTGAGCGCAGCGTGGCGTTGGTCCAGTGGCCCGGCTTGAAATAGACTTCGGAGCGCGAGGTGCTTTTGTTGGAGGCGATGGTTTCCGCGCCGCCGGGCTGTACCGCGTATTGCAAAAACTCAAATGGCGGCTTTTCCTTCTCCTTCTTTTTCAGCTCCTCGCGTTTGGCTTCGCGTTCTTCCTCCGTGAGCGGATCGGTCGAGCCGCAGCCGCGGCAGCCGACAATCAACGGCGCGATCAACAGCCACGCCAGCCAGGTGAGCAAAAAATGGCGGCGCGGCTTGGCGCGCGTGGCGCGGCTTGCCCGCGAACGGTTATCTTGATCCAAGTAAGTCGACATCGACGGCCTTTCAAGGCTTGTGAAGCGTCCGTCTAACGAACCTCTCTCACGGCGCGGCGCTTACTTGAAGTCTAAACCTTTTTGCTCGCTGCAACCAGCGGCACGGGATCGACTTTTAATATCCCGAAATCTTCCGATCGGCGCGCCAATAAGAACGACCGTAGGGAGTCAGTCCCATGATGAATTGACCGCCCGACGACGATCTGCCGCCACCGCCGCGGTAATAGGTATTGCCGCGGCTGGGAGAGGCATTCGCGCGAGCCGGCGCGCTCGGTTGACTCGGCGGCTGATACGAATAACTGCGGCGCGTGGTGCGCCGCGCGGCGTACTGCGCCGGCGTGACGGCGTGACGTTGGTGAACCCAACCGGCCAGCGTTTCGCCATTCACCACCGCGCTGGCGCCGAGCCAATCACCTTCGGTTTTTATGACCGTCAATTTTTGTCCTTGCGAAAACCTCGCCAAGACATTCGTGCCACGCTTCAGAGGCGTGCCCTCTTGCGCTACCACAAACTGGTCACCCGTGCGGAAGTTCGCCGCCATCGCCGACGGCGCGAGTAACATTGTCGCCATCAACCAGGCTACCGCCGAACCTGATACCCAAATGCACGAAGATTTCATAACACACCTCACGTTGGATTGCCTTGTCAACATCAGCCATCGTTCAAAGCACTTGGCAGACGTTGTGCCCAACGAGAGGGTACGCTGAAAATCAGGACGTAAACGCTTGTCCTGACGCGGTTTAGATCAAGCGGTGACCAGCGGCGAAGGGCTTTCGCCGATTCCTGAAAAAATCGGTTTTCCAGCGCGACTGTCGGAAAACCGGCGCTCGACCGCGCGGCTAGTGTGGCGTCAACTTTGATTTTTGGGATCGTGAGCATGTAGGGTGGGCATTGCCCACCACGAGCTCATGGTGGGCAATGCCCACCCTACGGCCCCTCGGCGTTTGGATAACTACCCCAAAAAACAAGATTGACGCCACACTAGCGGCCGTCGTCGTCGGACAGGCGAATGCCGTGTTTTTGAGCTTTGTCGTGCAGCGTCGCCCGCGGCAGGCCGAGCAAACGCGCCGCTTTCGCCAAATTGCCGCGCGTCCGCGCGAGCGCCTCCACGAGAATCGATCGATCCAGCGCACGTATGAAGTGCTCGTAAGGCTGGGGTCCGCCAAGCGTGCTGAAGAAGCGATCGACCAGTTTCCGCACCGTATCGTCGAGTGTCTCGGCGAGCATCGCGCCGGCGTCGGCCTCGGCGCTGTCGAAGGCCTGGCGCACGTCTTCGGCTTGCAGTGTTTGGCTGCGCGTCATGATCAGGAGTCGCTCGATGCAGTTCTCCAACTCGCGCACGTTGCCCGGCCAGGCGTAGTTTTCGAGCAACTCCAATGCCTCCGGCGTCAGGGTCGGGCGAGGCACGTCCAACTCGCGCGCGAAGTGGTCGAGAAAGAAATGCGCGAGCAACCCAATGTCGCCGCCGCGTTCGCGCAGCGGCGGCAAGCGAATGGTCACCACGTTCAAACGGTGGTAGAGGTCTTCGCGAAATCCGCCCTCGGCGATCGCCCGTTCCAGATTGCGGTTGGTCGCGGCCACCAACCGCACGTCCACGCGAATCGTCTCGTTTCCGCCGATGCGTTCCAAGGTGCGCTCTTGCAAGACACGCAGCAGCTTGGCCTGGATGGCGGGCGGAATGTCGCCGATTTCATCCAGAAAGACCGTCCCGCCATCGGCCTGCTCCAGCTTGCCGATGCGGCGCGCGTGCGCCCCGGTGAAGGCGCCGCGCTCGTGGCCAAACAACTCCGCTTCCAACAGCGTTTCGGGTATGGCCACGCAATTGACCACGTACAGCGCCTCATTGGCGCGGCGGCTGTGCTGGTAAATGGCCCTTGCCACCAGCTCTTTGCCGGTGCCCGACTCGCCGCGGATGAGCACGGTGGCGTCGGTGGGAGCGACGCGACCGATCCGCTTGAACACTTCCTGCATGGCCGGGCCGCGGCCCACGATGGCGTCGACGCCCGGCGCGGCCGCCTCGGCGTCGATCGCCACCTGCCGCTCCATGACCCACGCGTCTTGCACCGCGCGATCGATCAGCGCCAGCATGGTGGCCGGATCGAACGGTTTGAGCTGATAATCGAACGCGCCGCGCTTGGTGGCCTCGATTGCCGTTTCCATCGTTCCCTGGCCCGTCATCACGATCACCGGCAAACGGCGATGCTCCTGTTTGATCGCGCTGAGCGCGTCAAGCCCGTTCAGGCCGGGCATGCGCACGTCGAGCACCACGGCGTCGGGATGCTCGCCGCGCACCAGTTCCAGCGCCTGCTCGCCGCTGCGGCTGAGCAGCACGGTGTGTCCGGCGACGGCAAGGATTTTTTCAAAGGCGACGAGCACGTTGTCTTCGTCGTCGACGACCAGGATTCTGCTCATGCCGGAATTATACAACGAACGCGATGAAACGACGACGCGGATGAGATATAATAGAGTCGCGGATGGAACCGCGGCGAAAAACGAGGAGTGATATGTTGTCGGAGATCCAAACCATGCGCGGCACGGTACGCGGCAAAACCATCGAGCTCGATCAAGATGTCGGCGTGGCGGATGGCCAGGAGGTCGAAGTCGAGCTGAAAGTCATAAAGCCCAAAAGGGTGTTGCCCGGTCCACCTGCCGGCTGGAAGTCGGGCATGGAGAGCGCCACATTGGGACTTCTTGTCGACTCGTGGACCGACGAGGACGACCGGATTTTGGAAGCGATTTATCAAGACCGCAAGCGCGACCGTCAGTGGAGCAACGGTGAATGAGCTTCCTACTTGATACCAATGTTCTTTCGGCGCATTTCCGCCGGCCATCGCAGCTTGCCGCACGGTTTTTTCAACATTCGGGGCGTCTCTATACATCGACGGTCGTTTTGGTCTACGATTTGACCGTCGTTACGCGTAATGTGTCGGACTTTCAGAGAATACCGGGGCTGCGGCTGGACGATTGGCTCAGTGATGCACAGGGGCCAAAGTAGTTTCCGTGGACGCCGGAAGTATCTTTCTCATACAACGCGTTCCGCCAGCGGAAGATACACGGCAAAACTCGCGCCGCCGGCCGCGACGGCCGCGTCGCTGCGCAACGCCAGCCTCCCATTATGCCGCGCCAGTACGTTCGCCGCGATGCACAGCCCCAGGCCGGTTCCCTCCTTTTTGGTGCTGAAAAATGGCTCGAAAATGCGCGCGGCCACGTCGGCGGGTATGCCCGGCCCTGAATCGCTGACAAAGACCACGGCCATCGGCACGCCGGAGCGATCGACCTCGCGCTCCGACGCGATGCGAATTTCGCCGCCATCGGGCATGGCATCAATGGCATTATCGAGCAGGTTGATGAGCACTTGCTTGAATTGATCGGGGTCGGCCATGACTTCGCAGTTTTCACAGCCCGCGGAGCGTCGCAAGGTGATTTTGTGCGCCGACAAACGGTGGGCGATGAGTTGCAAGGCCGCGTCCATCAACTCGGCCAGGCGGCAGGGCCGCGGCGACAACGTGGGCGGGCGCGTAAATTCCAAAAAATTTCTCACGACGCTTTCCAGGCGGTCGATTTCGCGCGCCACGGTATCGAACGCTTCCAGGGCTTCGCCGTCGGGTTGCGTGCTGCGGCGCAGCCAAAAGAGCCACATTTTGATGGAGGTCAGCGGATTGCGAATTTCATGCGCGACGCTGGCGGCCAGCTTGCCCACCGACGCCAGTTTCTCGGCATGCAGCAGACGCGCGCGGCTTTGCGTGAGCGTGGTGCGCGCGTCGGCCACGTCGGACATGAGCAACCGCAGATACGCGCCCACGGCGCGCGGTTCGTCGTCCGAGGGGATGGCGTCGCCGGCCATGAGTTGCGTAAAGCCCTTGGCTTCGGCCAGCATGGCGCGCAGCGGCCGCAACACGCCGGCGTAAAACTGCCAGAGCAAGCCGCCGCCCAAAACGAGCGTGAGCACGCTGCTCACCACCACCATGAGCGTATCGTTATGAATCTGCCGCTTGGCTTGGGAATTCGCCTCTTCGATCGAACGCATGTTGGCCGCGATGTAATCCTTCGAGAGTGCGTAAACTTCTTCGTACCGCTGCGACGCCTCGCCCAGAACCAATGCTCGGGCATCTTCGACGTCGCCCGCGCCAAACAGTCTGACGACGTCATTCCGCGATTGGTCGTAACGATGATAAGCCCGGCGCAGCTTGGCGAGAACGTCGCGTTCGTCCGGCGTATGCACCGCGCTCTCGGCCTCGCGCAGCCAGCGTTCAAAGGGGGGCTTGCGCGCTTCGAGCTGAGCCAGCCAATCGCGTTTGCCGGGTTCGAGCGTATACGACAACACCCAGCCTTGTTGCTCAAGCAAAGCCAATTGGAGGCCCTCGGCGGCGCGCACGTTGGGCAGGCTTTTTTCGACAGCCCCTTCCATCAACCCGCCGACTTGCCAGGCGGTGAGCATGGCCGCGCCGCTGCTGAGCAGCGCCACGAGCAGCACGCCGGCGATCGTAATCGAAATTTTCGTGGAAAGTTTTTGCATCCAAGCTGTAATGTCACGAGATGAAGCGGAAAATTGACATTCAGCGACGGTAGCGGACGATGCCCTCGGCTTGCCCGAGGGAGTTTCACGTTGGCCGTCTACACTAGGCGTTGCCCGCGCCTCTCTCCCCCGATTTTGCCCCGCTTGGCCGCCTTCGGCGGCCAAGCGGGGCAAAATCGCGTGCGTAGGGAAAGCCGCGTTTGTAGACGACCAACGTGAATCTCCACCCGGCGAGCGGGTGGCATCAAAGCCAAATCTCGTGACATTACGCACGAGGCGGATGGGGGCCAAAACGCGCAACCGCGAAACGCCCGAATGACGAGTGCCCAAAGCTAGGCCCCGTCATTCGGGCGTCAAATGGCCGGCAAGCGCCAGCGCAGCGTCACACCACCTGCGTGTGGCCGGGAACGGCCACCGAAGGAGTCGGCGGGGCGGCGTCCCAAGCGTATTGCTTGGGCGCCAGACTGATCTCGGAGTTGATCGCCTGCTCCCAGGTGAGCATCTTGCCCGAATAGGTACACATGCGGCCGTAGATGGCCGTCATCGTACTCAACGCACCGTGCTCCGCTTCGTTATACGGCTTGCCGGAGAGGATGCTGGCGATCAAGTCGTGATGCTCAACCACGTACGGGTTCTTGTTTTCGCCGCTGTAGCGCCACTTGCCGCCGTCCTTGGATTCAATCCGGTAGCTGTTGATGTCGGCCGTCCCCTTGCTGCCGTGAGCATGCTCGGAAACACTGTCCCAGCAGTTGGGAATGTGACGGCAGTAACTAAACAGCCGCGTGCCATCGGCATACTCAAACTCGACAGCGTGATGATCGTAGATCTCGCCATAGTCGGCGC
>DASVGM010000747.1:0-4247 GCA_036379555.1 Pirellulales bacterium
ACCCCCAACCGGGCGAGCGCATTCTGGAGCTTGGCTGCGGCTGGGGACCGATGCTCAAACGCATTTTCGAGGCGACCGGCGACAAGGAAAACCTCACCGGCTATACGCTCTCGCGCGAGCAAGTCAGGTACAACGACGAACACAACGGCTTTCGCGTCGAGTTCAAAAACTTTATCACGGCGGATTATCCCGCCGAGGCGTTTGACAAAATCTATTCCATCGGCGCGTGGGAGCACGTGCGGCCGCATGAAGAGGCGACGTTGCTGGCCAAGCTCCACCGCGCCTTGGCGCCGGGCGGGCGGCTGGTGCATCATTTTTTTTGCCGACTGCAAGAACGCTTGCCGGCGGCGGCGGTGGTCAGCCAGATTTTCTTTCCCGGCTCGATCAATACGTCTTTTCGCCGGCACCTGCGCACGCACGAGGCGGCCGGCTTTCGCGTGCGGCACGTGTCCATTCACGATTATCGCCCGACCCTGCGCGCCTGGTTTGACAACCTGGCGCGAAACCGCCAACGCGCGATCGACTTGGTAGGCGTGAAAACCTACAACCGCTACCTGGTGTTTTTCCCCGCCTCGTGGGTCTACTTTGATCGTATGACCGGCTTTGTCAACCGGCTGGTGTTGGAAAAACCGCCGTCAACTTCGACAACGACCCAATCACGTCTTCCGGCGCGACCGGCTGACAATTGACGACCGTCTCCACCACTTGGCCGCCGTCGTGCAGCGGCATGGGGCTATTTTGTGCGTTTGTGGCGGTTAGGTTTCTTTGTCGTCCTGACTCGGTGAAGGTCGTTTTCGCGGCGGGGCGGGCTTTGGAGGCAAATCCACCCACCAACCCACCAACCATGCCAACCCTTCGATCAGCAGGCAGAATAAAAACTCGGGCTGTGACATGACGACAAAGACGGCGAAGATCACAATCCCGGCCTTCGCCAGCGGCGATAGGTTCACCCACAGGGCGCAGCAAACCGCGATGGCGGTGATGACGGCGAAAACAGCGCGCAAGCTGAACTGAAAACGACGGCTCATGTGGCTGGCCTAACCTCGTCGGCGTCCATTATCATGATGATCGGATATCCATGATAATCGCAGAGTACCGTGGAACACGCAAATGTCGAGACAAACAATGGGAACAAAACAGTGAATGATCGTCCTCTCGCCGGCCGAGTCGCGCTGGTCACGGGCGGCGCCAAAGGCATCGGCCGCGCTTGTTGTTTGCGCCTCGCCCAAGCCGGCGCCGATGTCGCTTTTAGTTTTCTTTCGAGCCAGCAAGCGGCCCAAGAAACGGTGAGTCTCATCCGCCAACACCACGTCCGCGCCCATGCGCTGCGGGCCGACGTTCGCGCGCCCGACGAGGTCGCCGCGATGGTTGATGACGTGACGAGCGCTCTGGGGCCGATCGACCTGCTCATCAATAACGCCGGCGTGTTTCATTTGGTGTCGCACGAGGAAACAACGCTCGAGCTCTGGCGGCAAACGCTCGACGTGAACCTCACCGGGGCATATCTGGTTACTTGGGCGGTGAAGCAGGGCATGATCGAACGCGGCTTCGGGCGGATCGTGAACGTCGCCTCGATCGCCGGGCTGCGCGCTCGGCCCATGTCCATTGCTTACGCCGCCAGCAAAGCCGGCATGATCGGGCTGACGAAAAGCGTCGCCGAGGCGCTCGCCCCATACAACATCCGCGTGAACGCGATCGCGCCCGGCCTGATTGATACCGAAATTCTTTCGGACGTCAGTCAGCAGCGGATCGACGCGATCGTTCAATCGACTCCGCTCGGCCGGATTGGTGAAGGCGAAGACGTCGCCAACGCGGCCGTGTTTTTGCTATCGGAGGAATCAAGCTTTATGACCGGTCAAACACTGGTCGTCTGCGGCGGCCGTGTGATGTTGCCGTGAGGGCCCTAAATATCCGTGCGTGAATACGGGGCGCGTCGTCGTGGAGGATGGGCTTCCTAGCCCGTCACCAAATACCTGGACGGGCTAGGAAGCCCATCCTCCTTTTACCAACATCACGCAAGGTTATTTTGTACGGCAATGAGCACCATATTATGACGTCCCCTCTCGGCGAAGCCGCCACGCTCTGGACCGTGCGACTCGCGCTGGCCGGATATTTTCTTGGCGCGGCATTGCCAACGCGCGCGGCGTCATCCGGCCGGCGTCGACTGGACAACATCGCCTGGACCGTGGGCTGCTTTTGCTATCTGGCGCACGTCGCCTGCGCGTTTGCGTTTTATCATCATTGGAGCCACGCCGCGGCCGTCGAGCGGACAGCCGAGCAAACCGCCCTGGTTACCGGATGGCGCTGGGGCGGCGGCCTGTATGTCAACTATGTTTTCACGGCCGTCTGGCTCATCGACGTGATCCTGCGCTGGTCGCCGCGCTCGGCAGGCAAGGCGCGGCCTTGGTGGCCCGCCACCGCCGTCGGGATGTTGATGTGGTTTATCGTCTTCAACGCCACCGTGGTCTTCGGGCAGGGCGCGGTGCGTTGGTTTGGTTTGGCGGGTTGTCTCGCCGTGCCACTTGCCCGAACGGCGTCGCGCCTTAAAATGTGGACCATATCAACCCAAGTTCCCCATTCAACCGAGGAGTCGTCAGAGTAATGTCAGGTCCGATTGTGCGTTCGGGGCCCAGCCCCGAGTTTTCTAAAAACTGGGACAGCGTTTTTGCCAAAGGCAAGAAGCCGGGCGGCGGTTCGGCCGGCGAGGCCGCCGCCAAAAAAACCGCCCAGAAAGCAGCCGTCAAAAAGGCGGCCAAAAAAGCCGCTGTCAAAAAGCCCGCGGCCGCCAAGAAGGCCAAGCGTTAACGGCGGAGCGCCGTGCGGCCGTTGCCGATCCACTGATCGGGCCGCATGGCGCTGTTGGCCGACCAATGGGCCGAGTAGCCCGCCATCCAAGGATCGGAGTTCACCGCCGGCCGAGAATTCGAGTAGCCGAACCACTCGCGCGCGGCAATGCGGCGCCGCCGCTCCGCCGAGCGGAACTCCGCCTTGCGGCGCACCGCCTCCTTGGGATCGTCATGACGCTGCCGTTCCTGCATGTAAAGCCACATCTGCGGCGACATTTCCGACAGCGACAGGCCGCCGGCGGAAGGTGATTTTTCCGCTTCGCTCGGCGCATGTTTCGCGGTCGGCTTGGCCGTTCGCTGCGCAAGACGCGGCGATTGGGCAAACACGAAACCGGCGGAAAGCAGTAACCCGCAGACGGCGGCGGCGATCGGCTTTTTCATGGAAATCTCCTCAAAGGGTCGTCGGGTGCGGCCTGACTCGGCGTATTCCGCCGTCGGGACGCCAGGCACGCGGTTGGATCGGCTGGCCGCCAATCCTATCTCTGTAGGAGGTTTCGGCATTTACGCATTGTTCCAATTAGTCGGGTTGTAATAAAAATGACGTTTCGGGCGACAACCAGGGCCGCCCGCAGAGCGAACCGGCCGGCGCCCCAGGGGCGGTCCAGGCGACAATCGACGGGTGATGAGCCAAACGCGGGCAAACGCGGCCGGCCCAGGCGGGCGGAACCTCCTGCACGATCGCCACGCCCGCGTCGTCGAACGCTTGATAATCTTTTTCCGTCAGAATCTCTCTTACCAAACGGGCTGCTTCGTGGGCGCTGGGCGTGCGCACCGCCGTCTCAAAATGCCGCTGCCAAACCGCGAGGCTATGGCCCAGCAGCTTGACCTCCAGGGCGGCACGCCGCGGACAAGCGCGCGACCATGCCGGAAAATCTTCGGCCGTAAATTCCATCTCAAAGCCCTCGCCCGGCGCGGCCTCGAAATACGCCAGTTCACGCTGGCAACCGCTGATGACAACGGCCAGGCGTGTCGGCGAGGCTTCGCCCGCAATGCGGCCCTGCGCCACAAAACTGCCATCCGCGGCGGTGTTCCAGATCGCCAGATTCTCAATGAACCATTGCGAACGGACTTCCAATCGCACCTCACGAACGAGGCCGCCGGGCAGGTTCTCGCGTCCGGGCCGCGGCGGTTGCTCGACCGCCGCCGGCGGCAAATCCACTTCCAACGTGACTTGATTGTTGCGCGCGATGAGTTGGGTAATGTCGAAGCACCGCTCGATGGCATAGCCTTCGATTTCTCCCAGTCGAATGCCGTTGACTGCGGCGACACCTCGCGCATCGACGCCCTCCACCACCAGCCAGAGCCGCTCGTGTCGATCGAGTGTGGCCGGCGCGTGAAACGCGCGGCGATACCGCACGCGACCATGAAAATCGCGCCCCAGCGTCGCTCCCCAATCGCCCG
>DASVGM010000748.1:0-7841 GCA_036379555.1 Pirellulales bacterium
AACGAAAGATTGGCATCCCCAAAAGCCGCCGCCCAATCGCGCGTTTGTAAGAACAATAGCCCCACCACTCCCACCAAAATAGACAATGAGGAGCAACAATTTCAGTTATGATTTTTACGAGCTCCAATATTTCGCCGCGGCGGGCGAAGAAATCTTGTTGGGTGGCTATCTTGGTTGGCCGCCCCCAAGACTTAATCGCTTAGGGTTGGCCGGCGCCGAGAGCGCGACCGCCGGAAATGGGAGAATCGATCATGTTGAAACGAGTCATTTGGGCCGGCGCCGGAGCTACCGCCTTGGCCATGCTGCTGTTTGGCGGGCGTGAAGCCGCCAGCTACGTGCGCACATCGGCCGGCTGGGTGAAAGAGTCGGTCAAAAACAACGTGCCCATCGAGTTTGAAATCGAGCGGGCGCGGCGGATGGTCAAAGACCTGGTACCCGATATCCGCAAGAACATGCAGGTGATCGCCACCGAAGAGGTCGAGGTCGATCAACTCGCCAAAAAAATCACCGTCGCTAATGAACGCCTGGGCAAAGAGCGCACGGAGTTGATGACGCTGAAAGACGACCTGGCGGCGAACAAAAGCGTTTATCGTTACGCCGGCCGCGATTACTCGGCGGACCAGGTGAAGATCGACATGGCGAACCGTTTTGAGCGTTACAAGACCAACGACGCCACGCTGGGCAGCCTCAAGGAGATGCACGAGGCACGGCAGCGTAGCCTGGATGCCGCCCGGCAAAAGCTGGAAGGGATGCTGGCCGCGAGGCGTCAACTTGAAGTCGACGTGGAGCAGCTTGAGGCCCGGTTGAAAATGGTCGAAGCCGCTCAAACCACCAGCGAATACGCCTTTGACGATACGCAGCTTTCGCGTGCCAAGGAATTGGTCACCCATTTGCGTACTCGTCTGGAAGTGGCCGAGAAATTGGTCGATGCCGAAAACCAGTTCCGGGCCGAGATTCCTGTGAGCGAGTCGGCCCCGGAGAATATCGCGGCGGAAATCAGCGAGTATTTCGGCGCGGCGTCGAGTCTGGGCGAGGTGGCCGCGGGGAAGTGAGGCTTGGTTGCGTGGTCGTTGAGGAATGCCAATCCGCGGCTAAACTGAAATAGTGGCCCATCGTGTTCCAACGGGGGGTGTATCAACTATGGACAAACGGACCAACCTCTATTCGCCGTCGCCTCACCCGGCGCGAGGCCTCGCGCGGCCGATCGACCGGTTCGTTCTTTGGGTCGATGGGGTCGGCGGTTATTTGGTTTGCACGCGCGACGAAGTGCTGATCGGGCAACCGCTGCCGGAGGCCGAGGCCGACGTGCCGATTCTGGGCGATCTCTCCCGCCGCCACGCCAAGATACGGCGTGATGGCGAAGCTTATCTCATTGAGCCGCGACGGCCCGTGCGACTGGACGGTCGAGCGATCGACCGGCCCGCCGGACTGGCCGATGGCGTGTCGATCGAACTGGGCAACGTGCGGCTGCGCTTTCGGCGTCCGCATCCGCTCAGCGCCACGGCCCGGCTCGATTTTATCAGCAATCATCGCACGCAGCCGTCGGCCGACGGATTGCTGTTGATGGCCGAATCGTGTGTGCTTGGTCCTGGCGCGCAAAACCATATCGCGTGTGGAAACTGGTCGCGCGACCTGATTCTATATCGACAAGCCGACGACCTTTACTGCCGCCGTGACGGGCGTTTTCAGATTGACGGGCGAACGGTGGCCGAAAATGGCAAGCTGTCGTTAAAATCGTGTGTGTCGGGCGAAGATTTTTCCCTGAGCATCGAAAGGCTTAGTAAGTAGACGGTAGACAGATGAGTGCCGCAGTCGTTAGCCTGAATGATGCCGAAGACGAAGCTATGAACCCCCACGTCACCGAAGCCGAACCCGAAGCCGCCTCGCGACCCGCTGCGATGAAGTTCGCTTACGCCAGCGGTTCGCGTCCGTTGGAAGGTTACACGCTCAAACGCGGCATCGGCCGCGGCGGCTTTGGCGAAGTCTATTTCGCCGTCAGCGACGCCGGCAAGGAAGTGGCCTTGAAGTTGATTCGCCGCAATCTCGATGTCGAGTTGCGCGGCGTCACGCAGTGCCTGAACCTGAAACACCCCAACCTGCTCTCGCTCTTTGATATCAAACAAGATGAGCGCGGCGACAATTGGGTCGTCATGGAGTACGTGGCCGGCGATTCGCTCGAAGCGCTTGTGGAGCGCAATCCCGACGGCGTGCCGGAGAACGAAGTGTTGGCCTGGTTTCAGGGCATCGCCGCCGGGGTTTGCTACCTGCACGATCATGGCATCGTTCACCGCGACCTCAAGCCGGGCAACATCTTCTCCGACGAAGGCATCGTGAAGATTGGCGATTACGGCCTGTCAAAGTTCATTTCGGCCAGTCGCCGCAGCGGGCAAACGGAGAGCGTCGGCACCGTCCATTACATGGCGCCCGAAATCAGCAACGGCCGCTATGGCAAAGAGATCGACATCTACGCCTTGGGCATTATTCTCTATGAAATGCTCACCGGCCATGTGCCGTTCGAGGGCGAGAGCGTGGGCGAAGTGCTGATGAAGCACCTGACGGCCGAACCAAACCTCGAAGGCGTCGCCGAGCCTTACCGCTCGGCCATCGCCAAGACGCTCACGAAAGACCCCGAAGCGCGAATCAGAACGGTGGGCGAGTTGCTGACGCTGTTGCCTGTGCCAACAATTGGAACGGTTGGCAATGTTCACAAGGGCGTTGGACGACCGGCCGCTGGTGCGATGGACGCTGAAGCCGTCCGTACGAATGAATCCGCAGCGGCGGAGGCACGCGGAACGAGCGACGTCATTCCCGTCGCCGCCTTGCCGGAAGAACCGATTTGGCGCGCCGTGCGTACGTCGTGGCACAGCTTTACCCGCCAATGGGACAGCGGCGGCATACCGGTGATCGCCAAAGGCATCATTATATTAGGCGGAATTTACGGCGTGCTGGCGTACTTTGGGCCGCTGTTTTTGGTCGCGATGGCGGCGCTGCCGATCTACGCGGTTTACTGCATTGTTCGCGTGCTGGTGCTCGACCGCGCCGCAGCGCCGATCAAAACAGCGCCGATCAAAACAGCGCCGATCGAAACAGCGCCGATCAAAAGACGGCCACCGGTTTTCACCGCGGCATTCGCCGCCAAGTTGCCCGCTCGGCCGGCGCCGAACGCCGCTCCGGCGCGCCCGTCACCGGCGCTGACGCCGCCGCGTCAACGGGCCGCTCACGGAGCGCCCGCGGCGCGCAAGATCATGCGGCAGCGTATCGAAGAGTTGACCGGCTCTTTGCTGGCCTCCACGGCTGTCGCGGCGATCATGAGCCTCTTCATGAGCGTGGTGCATGCGAACACGCTCGAGCCGGGCCGCTTCGCCTGGCTGCTGTTGGTGAGCACGCTTGGTGCCTGGTTGGTGCTCATTCCCGGCAAATTCTGGGAAGGCCGCCATGGCGAGCCTACACTGCGCCGCCTGGTGCTGATGGTGTTTGGCCTGGCGCTGGGCGCGGTCGCCTGGGGGTTGAAGGATTTTCTCTTTGTCTCGCTGCATGCCGATTGGCGATTGCCCCCGCCGGTGACGGAAGCGTATGTGAGCTCACGATTTTACGAGCCAGACGGCTCCCCCAGCCTGCTGGCGCTGATGGCCTATTTCGCCAGCTTGATGTTTCTGGTCGGTTGGTGGAAACAGGCCGATCCTGGGCGCGGCGCGCGTTTGCGCCTCTCGCCGGTGCTGGTGGCCATCTTCTGGGGCTGGCTCTTGTCTTTCTTTTGGCCCTTTCCTCAACCCTGGGGCACAATGGTCGCCGCCAGCATGTCCCTGGCAGTGCAACTGGCCGCGACCTGGCAGCATCCTCGACGAAAGGGAGCGGTCTAATGCAACAAACAAGTATGGGTCTGTCGCCGCTGATCGCCATCGGCGGCATGCTGGCGGTGCTACTCATCGTGGCGTTGTTCGCCGCGCTGCTCAGTCGGCGATTCTGGGCCGTATTGTTCGGCGCGGTGGGCACACTGGTGCTGGTGGCGGGTGGACTGCTCCTGGTCAGTGGGTTCATCGTCTACACGCGAAGCGTTCGCCGGGTTGAACGTGTCTTGGTGCCCCGCGGCGGCTCGATTGAGGTCGTCGAGGCGGCGCCGTCCAGGTCATCGCGACCTGTCGCCGACATGGTGAGAAATCAAGTCGAAGCTGCTGACCCGCCGGCTGGAATCGTGTTTGGCTCTGCTGACAACGCGGAATCGCCGGTTGAGAACGCCAGCTCACGGCCGGTGGGCGCTCCGCGTCCGGCGTGGATGGATGGCCAAATGGGCCGCGTCGGCGACGTTTATCGAACCACCGTCACGATTGGCCCGGCGTTTTCACGCACGGACTGCGAAAAACTGTTCTCCCAAGCGCTCGACGACGCGGTTCGCACCTATGCCGACCACCTGCTCGGCAACGGGCGCGGCCAATTTGTTGAGCTACCGGACACGTTCATCCAAAACCACCTGATCCGCAATGAATGGGAAGAGCAGCGTGATACGACGTATGCCACGATCATTACTTTGCACGAGCTTTTGGAATTTGATCGCGAGGCCAATGAAGCGATCGAGGCCAACTATCGGCAATCGGTGGTCATGGGCCGGCTGGCTTACACGGCGGCGGGCGGAGGCGTGGTGTTGGGTTTGCTCACGACGCTGTTTGGCTGGCTCAAGCTCGGCACGCTGCTGCGCGGCGGCGACGCACACCTCGCCCGGAATTGATTGCTGACAAGCCAGAAGTAAGGAGGCTATCCGAAAAACTCGGATGTCGCCGTGGCGGCGTATCGTGGGGCGGCTCGCCGAGCCGTCTTTCGCTTCCAGACGGGCCGGCGGCCCGCCCCACGGCGAGTTTTTGAATAGCCTCTAAGCGGCCGAGCCGGCCTCGGATCGGGGCGATTCATCGCCGCCTGCCAGTTGCCAGAAAGCCCGCGGCGGGTTAATTTGAGCAAAGGGTTTCGTTGTGGGGCGAACAACGCTTTCTTTCCGCCTGCCGCGCTGGGTTTGGCATGAATTTTTCGTCTCCCGACCGCCGCTCCACCCGAACCTATCAGCTCGGGTCCGCCTCAGCGCGGTCGCGCCGGTTGGCCGCCGATTTTGAGTTGCGATGGACCGCGCCCGAACCTGGCGAACAATTCGGTGAGTTTGAACTGCTCGACCAACTCGGCCACGGCGCGTTTGGGCGGGTCTATCTCGCCCGGCAGCCGTCTCTGGCGGATCGGCCGGTGGTGCTCAAGCTATCTTCGTTGACCGGGCAAGAACACCTCTCGTTGGCCCGCTTGCAGCACACGTACATCATGCCGCTGTACTGGTCGCAAGACGACGCCGAGTTGGGCCTGCGCGCTTTGTGCATGCCGCATTTCGGCGGGGCGACGCTCTCCACGTTGTTGCATCGGTTGGAAGACATGCCTCCGGCCAAACGTACCGGCCGCGATTTGCTGGGGGCCTTGGTCGCGGAAGCGGCGTGTCAACGCTTGGCGCCGCCGGTGCGCGGCCCGGCTTGTCTGACGATGGAGCGGGCCAGCTACGAGCAAGCGATCTGCCACATCGGCGCGTGCCTGGCGGAAGCGCTCGATTACGCCCATCAGCGGAACGTGGTTCATCACGACATCAAGCCCTCCAACGTGTTAATCGCCGCCGACGGCCAACCGCTGTTGCTCGATTTCCATCTGGCTCAACCCGCGCTGGCGGCCGGCACTCTTTCGGTGCCGTGGCTGGGCGGCACGCCCGACTACATGGCGCCGGAGCAGGAGGCGGCGCTGGAGGCGATCGACCGTGGCGAGCCGATTCCACAGCGTGTGGATGGTCAGGCGGATGTGTACGCCTTGGGGCTGCTCTTGTGCGAGGCGTTGGGCGGCCGGCACCCTCCTGCCGACGAACATCCGGGGCGTTGGATGCGCCGGCGCAATGGCCATGTGAGCACCGCGATTTGCGATTTGATCGCCAAGTGCATGGCGCGCGATCCCGCCACGCGTTACTCCAGCGCCGGCGACCTGGCGGCCGATTTGCGCCATCATCTGGCCAACAAACCGCTCAGGCACGTGGCCAACCGCAGCATGCGTGAAAGGTGGCTGAAGTGGCGTCGTCGGCAACCGCACGCGCTGACGCGTCTTTTTTTGTCGCTGGCTTTAGTGGCCTCCTGCCTGGCGACGGCGGCCGCGCTCAGGCAACGCTGGCGCGAAGCGGAGTTGGGTCTGGAAGAGGCCAAAATCGAAATCGAGGCCGGGCGTTTTCAATGGGCTAGCAGCTCCCTGGATCGCGGCCTGTCGCTGGCGGTCAGGCTGCCTTGGCGCAGTAAGCTGCTGAGCGACCTGGAGGCGGCCGATGCCGTGGCGAAGCAAGGAGCGCGCGTGCAGCAATTGCACGGCGTGGTGGAGCAATTTCGCTCCTGGTATGGCGAGGATGAAACCTCACGGCAATCAACGCCGCCGGTCGACGAAGCGCGGCGCCTTTGGCAGCAGCGCCGGCTCCTGCTGAAGCCCGCCGGTCTACACCATTACTGGTCGGCCTCGCTGGTTAAGCAAGACCTGATCGACCTGGCGATTTTTCTCGTCGATGCGAAGCTGCAAGCAGCCCCCGACGGCGAGCGCCCGCAGGCGCTGCGCGATGGATTAAACCTACTCGGCGAGGCGGAATACCTGATTGGCCAGCGGCTGGTTCTGAGCCGCGAACAAGAGCGGCTGGCCCGGCTCAGCGGCGATGAGCAGGCGGCGGACGCCGCGGCGAAAACCGCCGCGTCGCTCGAGCCTGCCTCCGCCTGGGAGCACTATGCTTTGGGTCGCGCGGCATTCACCGCCGACAAGCTGGAATTGGCCGACGAGCATTTTCGGGCCGCGGTCGATTTATCGCCCCGAGAGCTTTGGCCGCATTTTTATCACGGCCGCGCCGCCTATCACCTGAAACATTACGAGGAGGCGAAAACCGCCTTTACCGTCTGCCTGGCGCTTTCGCCGCGGGCGGGCTGGTCTCACTACCGCGGTTTGGCCTGCCGGCAGTTGGCCCAGTTCAAACTGGCGGAGGCCGATTTCGACCGCGCGATCGAGCTGGAACCACATCTCGCGGCGGCTTTGTTGGACCGTGCCCTGCTCGCCTTGGAAGAAAAACGCTACGATGACGCCCTCGCCGATTTTGACCGCGCGGCGAAGCAACAGGCCGACGCCGCGGGCATCGCGTTCGGCCTGGCGCGCGTGTTCGCTGAAACCGAGCGCCCCGACATGGCTTTGGTTGAACTAAAAAAACTCTTCTCGCTTGAGCCGGATCATCAACCGGGGCACGCGCTGGCGCGAGCGCTGTCGGGCCCGAATGGACACTAGCCGCCCGGAGGATGGCCTTCCCAGGCCGTTTCGACCTTTTTGGTTGTTTTGTGGCAGTTTACTTGCTATTTCCGCGGTTGGTAATTAGTCTCATATTGATTGCCGCTTTGGATATTTGTCCGTTCTGCTACAACACCTTGACGAAAAGCACCTCCCGAGCACTATGAAATTCCCCGCATTTAACGAATGGTTCGATGGACTAACGCACGACGCCCACCGCCGAACTTCGCGCCGCCGCAAGCTGAAACGCGCGCTCGGATCGATGCGCATGGAGTCGCTGGAGTCGCGGCAGATGCTGTCCATTAGCAATCCCACCGGCGAAACGATCGCGCCGACCGAGGGAACCGCCTTCGTCGGCACGGTGGCGTCGTTCAGCGGCACCGCCGGCCATACTTTCACCGCCAACATCGACTGGGGAGACACGCACTCGTCGCCGGGCAGCGTGGGCACCGTCAGCGCCGGAAACTACACCGTCAGCGGCACCAATACGTACCTCGATGAAGGCGCCGACACCATCAAGGTGGTCATCA
>DASVGM010000749.1:0-10050 GCA_036379555.1 Pirellulales bacterium
CGGCCTCGCTGCCATCGGCTTCGCTGCCGTCGGTTATGCTGGCATCGCTCGCGCCGCGACCAGCCGCGCCGCTGTCCGTCGCAGGGCTGTCCGTCGCAGTAGCGTGTGTCGCGCCGGCGGGTGCGGGGGGCGGTTTGTGCAGCCGCTGCAGGCGAAGCATGGTCCGCTCGTCGACGTCAAAGTAGACCCACATCGGATCTTGGGCCACGATGCGCGTCAGGCTCAGGTTGGTGTCATCCTGCTTGACCAGGTTGCCCGGATCGATGTTCGGCCGGCTCAGGCGGCCGTCAATCGGCGCGTTGATCGTGCAATAACCAAGGGCCACGCTGGCGAGCTTGAGGGATGCCTTCGCCGCCGCGAGATTGGCCTCGGCTTCGGCCAAATCGCCCGACACCAGGTCGAATTGTTCCTTGGTGATGGTGCCCGACGGACGCAGCCGCTCGGCGCGCGCGTAATCAAGCTTCAGGCGATTGAGCCTGGCCTGAGCCTGGGCGACAACCCCTTCGGCGCGGGCGTGTTCCGCTTTGTAGTGCGGTGGATCGATCTCAAACAGCAGGTCGCCCTTCTTCACCTCGGCGCCATGTTTGAAATTCACCGACTTGAGATAGCCGGTGACGCGGGCGCGAATGTCAATGGTCTTGACGGATTCGGTTTGCCCGGTGAAATCCTCATAGTCGCCCACTTCTCGATAGACCGGCATCGCCACATCGACCTCCGGTGCTTTCATGGGCGGCGGTGGCGGGGGCGCGTTGTTGCAACCCACCGCCATCAACAAGGCGCCGATGAACCAAAACCTAAAATTCAAAATCACGGTGCTCCGCCTTTCCAAGCTGCGTTTCACGCTAATTTGTTCGCTCATTTCCACGCTCGTCTTGGCGCGGAGGGCGTCGTCGTCGGCCCCCCTCGCTCAAAATGCCGTGGAATACAATATCGAGAATGTCTTGTGTCTGCTCCTCCACCGATTTTTGCCGGCCCGAGAAGTAATTGGTGAACATCGTGCCGTAGAGCAGGTCGCCCACGACGTCGAGGATGCGATCGACCGGCATGTCGCGAATCTGACCTTCGGCGATGTACGCACGATAGAGTACGCGAAGCCGTTCGCGGTTCGCTTCGCGGTATTCAATGTAAGTGGGTTGTTTACGGTCTTTGAACAGCGCCCGCTCGTGAATGAGCAGCTCTGAAAGCTCCGGGTTTTCGGCGAAAAACGTGAGATACGACCGCACGACCTGAGCAATCCGCTCCGGCGGATCGGGAATCTTGGCAATGCTGGCGTCGATGTAATCACACAACTGCCGCATGCCGCGGTCGGCCGCCGCCAGAAACAGCTCTCGTTTGCTGGGGAAATAACGATACAACGTGCCCTTGCCGACCTGCACGCGATCGGCCAGCATTTGTGTATCGGTATCGGCGTAACCATGTTCCGCGAAAAGCTTTGTGGCGGCCGCGAGAATCTCCTCGCGGCGCTGCGCTTCGCGCGGTTTCGTGGGCGGGCGAGGATTTGCGTTGATCACGGACGACATTGTTGGCGGAGACCCATTTTTAAGAAAACGGACTGACTGGTCAGTTTTGTTATTTTAGTGGGTCCGCAAGAGATGTCAACAATGATTCCGTGGGGGGCGCGACAATCCGCTGGTAGCCCATGACGAAAACTCGCCGTGGGGCGGGCTGCCAGCCCGTCTGGAAGTGAAAAACGGCTCGGCGCGCCGCCCCACGATAGGCCGCCACCGGCCATTTCGGCCTGGATATCGGATCGGCCCGACCCTGACGCGGGCGGCCGAAATTCGGTATCATCGTGGCATGGCCCTCGCCGAAACCACCGCTCCGCCCAAAGCCGATCCGTCGACGGTTCGCGTCTTGATTATTGACAACGACGCCGCCCATGCGCGGGCCGTCGCCGAAAGCCTGGAACGCGTCGGTTACGATTGTTCGCTGGCCACCTCCGGCGCCGACGGGGCGCATGAGATCGAAACGCAGCGGTTTGACATCATCATCACCGACCTGGTGATGAACGATCTCGATGGGTTGGAGATTCTGACCAGGGCCAAAAACGACTTGCCCGACGCGGAGGTGATTTTGGTCACCGGCCACGGCAGCATCCCTTCGGCGGTCACGGCCATGCAGCAGGGCGCCTTCAACTACCTGCTCAAGCCGCTCGACATCAAACAGCTTCGCGCGGTCGTCGAGCGCGCGGCCGACAGCGTGCGGTTGCGGCTCACCAACGTGGAGCTGAACCGCCGGCTCGACGAAAAATTCGGCTTCGAGGGCGTGGTCGGCAGCAGCCCGCAGATGAACAAGGTCATCAGCCTGCTGAAACGCATCGCCCCCACCAACGCCACCGTGCTCATCCAAGGCGGCACCGGCACCGGCAAGGAATTGGTGGCCCAGGCGATTCATCAGAATAGCCCGCGAAAAAACAAGCCCTTCGTGCCGCTCAACTGCGCCGCCTTGAGCGAGAACATTTTAGAAAGCGAATTGTTCGGGCACATCCGCGGCGCCTTCACCGACGCCTCGGCCGACCGCATGGGAAAGTTCGAGTACGCCCACGGCGGCACGCTGTTTCTCGACGAAGTGGGCGACATGCCGATGGCCACGCAAATCAAACTCTTGCGCGTCTTGGAAAGCGGCGAGATCACACGGGTCGGCTCCAACGACCCGCTCAAGGTCAACGTGCGCATTCTTTCCGCCACCAATCGCCATCTGGAACAGCAGATTGAGGCGGGCACGTTTCGCAGCGACCTGTATCATCGGCTCAAGGTGGTCACCGTCACCTTGCCGCGGCTGGTGGAACGCAGCCAGGACATTCCGCTGTTGATTGAACACTTCATGCGGCAGTTCGCCAAGCGGCATCAGAAGGCCATCAAGAGCATGGCGACCGCGGCGCGGCGGCGGTTGTTGAGTTACGACTGGCCGGGCAATGTTCGCGAGCTGCGCAACACGATCGAGAGCATGGTCGTGGTCGATTACGACGGCGTGCTCGATGTGGACGACTTGCCCGCGGAATTGGCTGAAGGCGCCGACGCCGCCAGTTCGGCGATCGTCGCGGGCACGGGCAGCGATCAGCTTCTTGGCAAGTCGCTGGCCGAGATTGAGCGGCACTACATCGTGGAAACGCTCAAGCTCACGGCCGGCAACCGCGAGGAAGCCGCCGCGCTGTTGGGCATCGGCGAGCGGACCTTGTATCGGAAGATTAAAGAGTTTCAGGTTTAGGTTTGGCAGGACAAGTGGGGGCGATGACACGGTCAATGTGGTATACTTCATTGAGATGCCCCCTTTTTTTTCGTGGAACGCGCCATGACGATGACCATCGCGGCAATCTATGAGAATGGACTATTGAAGCCGCAGCAGCCGCTGGAACTTGCTGACGGGGCAATGGTTCAACTTATCATTCACTTATGGGCGCCAGCGGCTTCATGGTCGGAAAAAGGCGAGGAGCGTCGCCGCGAGCTAATCGACAAAGACGTCCACGGCGCCATCACATCCGACGAGTTGGTTGAATTAGAGATTCTTGATCAATTGGCCAATGAGCACTTCGACCGCGTTGCCCCGCCCCCAATCGACGGCGCTCGGCGTCTTCATGAACGCCTCTCGAAATAAAGTGCGCTGTGATGAGGTTCGACGCTTTCCATTACCCAAATGTGCCGCTGGCTCGGCGGCACGGGCCCGGTGGTTACTCAAGCTATGGTTCGTATCGACCGTGGTTGCGAGATGAATTCGCTTTTCGTTGTGTCTATTGCTTGGCCCGCGAACAATGGGGCCGCATGTCGGGTGATTTTGAACTTGATCACTTTCTTCCACAGGCGACTCACCCTAAACAAGCGATTGAATACGACAATCTCGTCTACGCTTGCCGCACGTGCAACCTGCGAAAACGCGACGGCGCGCTTCCCGATCCGACTCAATCGTTGACGGCCTCCACGATGCGTGTCTATCCGGACGGAACCATTATCGGGCAGACGGGCGATGCTGTCAGAATCATCCGAATCCTTTGCTTGAATTCACCACGCTGGAAGAGATGGCGCCGAACCTGGATCCGCATCGTCGAACTGGCGGCGGATCGAGATGAAAAGCTCCTAAAAACGCTGCTTGGCTTCCCAGACGATATGCCGAATCTCAAGCTGTGCCGCGCGCCGCGAAACGCGCGCGCTGATGGAATTGCCACTTCCTTTTTCGCGCTTCGCGAACGTGGAGAGCTGCCCGACCTTTTCCTGAGCTGATGATCGACCCGACCCTGACGCGGGCGGCCGAAATCCTGTATCATCGCTGTTGGGAATCGGCGAGAGAATGTCAAATCGGAAGATTAAAGAACGGATTCCAACATGGGCATCATCCAACAACTGCCGCCGAGCGTCGTCAACAAGATCGCGGCGGGCGAAGTCATCGAGCGGCCGGCGAGCGTCGTCAAGGAATTGATGGAAAACGCGCTCGATGCCGGCGCCATGCGCGTCGATGTGGCGGTCGAGCAAGGCGGGCTGGAAATGATCCGCGTCGTCGATGATGGTTGCGGCATCGCGGCCGACGAACTACCGCTGGCCGTCGCCAGCCACGCCACCAGCAAGCTGCGCGACGCCGACGACCTCTTCCAAATCGCCACGCTCGGCTTTCGCGGCGAGGCGCTGGCCTCGATCGCCGAAATCAGCCGTCTGCGCCTGCGCAGCCGGCAAAACGAAGCGGCGGCCGGCGCGGAACTGGAAGTGCATGGCGGCGCCGCCGGCGCCGTGGCGCCCTGCGGTTGCGCCGTCGGCACGACGATCGAAATCTGCCAACTCTTTTTTAACACGCCGGTGCGGCGCAAGTTTTTGCGTTCTTCACAAACCGAAATGGGACACGTCAGCGAGGCCTTCACGCGGCTGGCGTTGGCCCATCCCGAAGTGCATTTCACGCTGCGGCACAACCAACGCACCCTCTACGACTTGGCGCCCGCCAAGCAGGCCGCGGCGCCCGCCGCGGAGGGCGTGGAGCGCATCTCGCGTTTTTTCGGACGCGAACTGGCCGACGAGTTGATTTGGCTTGAGAGCCGCGACGGCGACGTGCGGCTCTGGGGCCACGTCGGCCACCCCAATCAAAGCCGTCCGCACGCGCGCATGCAGTATCTGTTTCTCAACGGCCGCGCGATTCGCGACCGCGCGCTGGGGCACGCCTTGAGCGAAGCCTATCGCGGGCTGCTGCTCACCGGACGATACCCGATTTCCTTCTTGCACCTGCAAATGCCGCCGGAGTTGGTCGATGTCAACGTCCATCCCACCAAGCTGGAAGTTCGTTTTCAGGACGGCGGCCGGCTTTACAGCCAGCTTCTGGGCACGCTGCGCACGAAGTTTCTGACCTGCGACCTGACGCACCGTCTAAGCCCGGCCGCAAGCGACGCGGGGGCGCAAGACCCCACGGGGGCGCACGATCCGGCACGGGCCGAGCAGTTGCGCAACGAACTGGTGCAATGGGCCAAAGGGCAGGTTTCGACTTGGCAACAGCCCGCCGCCGGCGCGGCCGTGGCCGAACCGCTGCCGCGACAAAGCAGTTTCCCCGAAGCTCCGCCGTATTCGCCGTCGGCATTCGGGGCGCCGACGGCGTTCGAGGTGCCGCGGCCCGCGGCGGCGCCGTTGCGCTTGTCGCCGGTACATGCGGCCGGCCATTTTGAACCTCCGGCGGCGCATTTTTCTCCCGGCGTCGGAGCGGCGCCGCCGGCGCATTCGGCGCGCGGCAATGCGGGCCTGATCGCCATGCAGATTCACAACCGTTACCTGGTGACCGAAACTGACGAGGGCGTGGCGGTGATCGACCAGCACGCCTTGCACGAGCGGATCTTGTACGAGCAATTCCGCAATCGGGTGCTGGCCGGCGCGTTGGAATCGCAGCAACTGCTGGTGCCGGAACCGGTCAACCTGACCGCGGCCGAAGCCGCCGCCGTGATGGAGCATCGCGAGTTGTTGCTGACGCTGGGTCTGAAGGTGGAGGCCTTTGGCGGTGGCACGGTCTTGGTTTCGAGTTATCCGGCGATGCTCGCCGGCTGCTCGCCCGATGAGCTGTTGCGATCGGTGGTGGAGCGGTTGACCGCGGGCGGCCGCCTGCCCGAGCGGCGCGACCTGCTGGACGAATTGTTGCACATGTTGTCGTGCAAAGCGGCCATCAAGGCCGGCGACCCGCTCGCCCCCGAGGAGATCAGCGCGCTGTTGCGCGAGCGGCGCCTGGCGCAAGACAGCCACCATTGCCCTCACGGCCGGCCCACCGAGTTGGTCTTCACGCGCGAAGAGCTCGATCGGCAGTTCAAACGCACCTGAGACGCGCCTACCGCACGCGGTTGGGAATGAGACCATCGGCGCCAGCGGAGGATGGGCCTCCTGGCCCGTCACCAGCCAGGGTGACCGCCTGGGAAGGCCATCCTACTCGATCGCGTAAAAGCGCCTCATTCCTGTGTCGGCAACGGGCCGCTGGGCAATGCGGGTTAAACTGCCCCTCGGCCGAAAATGAGCCGTCTGTCAAATTTGGGTGTTTTGCGGATCGCCGGTCATTTGGGTGAAAGCGGGCCGCCGGTCGCCGGCAAGTTATCGTCGGCCGTCGCGGGTTACCGATCAAAATCAGCGGAGTACCCATTCTATCCATCACTCCCAAAAAAACCGCAAAGGGGACTGGCGATGTGGCGACCCGTGCTCGCAAAGTTGTTGCCGCTGATTCTACTGGCAGCCATCACGAAAACCGCGAATGGCGCCGAGCAAAAGCCTTGGCTGGGCCGCCAGGTTCTGAGCCGATCGGTTCGCAATCAGCCCCGCGCCGGCGGGCGGGTGTCGCGGCGGCCGATCGCCTGCATCCGCACCGTCCAACGCGTGAACGGCGATGCGCTCTGGGTGGGCGACGGCTGGCTGCGAACCAACGAGGTGGTGCCGCTGGAAGAAGCCAAGTCGTGGTTTAGCGCGCGCATCCTGCTGCGGCCGAACGCCTTCGACTACGTGAGTCGAGCCGCGGCCTACTGCGCTGAGCGCGATTACGAAGCCGCCCTGGCCGATTGCGCGACGGCGCTGCACATCAGCCCGAAATACGACGCGGCTTATTATTATCGGGCCGCCGCACGCGCGGCGCAGGGGCAATTCAAGGAAGCGGTCGACGCTTACAGTTCCGCCCTGCGGCTGAATCCTCGTCTCTTGGGGGCGTACCTCGATCGCGCGGCGGCACAACTCGAACTAGGCGACTATTCCAGCGCGTTGGCCGATATCGATCATGTCTTGCGTTTCTTGCCGCATGAGTCCGACGCCTATTACCTGCGCGGCGTGGCCCAATTTCACCTGGGCGATTACCAACTTGCGCTGGACGATCTGAACTACGTCGTGCAGGCAACCCCGACGCGCGCCGCCGCCTACAAACTGCGCGGCGCCTGCCATCAGGAACTTGGCGAACATGATGCGGCGTTCGCCGACTTTGAAAAAGCGGACGAGCTTGAGGGCGCCGCCGCCATCGCTCATCGTGAAGACTCTCGGCAGACGCGGTAGTCTCCTCTATGCATCGGCGCCGTGGTGCGGCCCGCACGCGGTAGTGAAGCAAGAGGCGGGCCGGCGGCCCGCCCCACAGTATCGTTCTCGGAGAGCCGCTTACATTTTACCCACGACCTCAATACCCAGAAGCTGCAAACCTTGGCGGATGGTGCGCGCGGTCAGGTCGCAAAGCGACAGCCGGCTTTCGCGCAATTCGCTGGTCTCGGCCTTCAACACCGGACACTCCTCAAAAAACGTCGAGAAGCGGTTCGCCAAATCAAAAAGGTACGACGTCAGTTGGTTGGGGCGACAGTCGGCCAAGGCGAAGTCGATCGCCTCGGAGAGACGCAGCAATTCCAGCCCCAACGC
The DNA here is from genome assembly GCA_036379555.1 of Pirellulales bacterium. GTDB lineage: Bacteria > Planctomycetota > Planctomycetia > Pirellulales > JAICIG01 > DASSFG01. The sequence continues at coordinate 7,827 of DASVGM010000749.1, forward strand.
GCGTTCGGCCGGCTGGTCGAGCGCGATGGCGGGCCGCCGGGCGCGGATCGCTTCGATGTCGATCTCGCCGCGGCGAAAGATGCTCAACACCCGCGCGTACGCATATTGCATGTAGGTGGCGGTGTTGCCTTTCAACGCCACCATCTTTTGAAAGCTGAATTCATAATCGCTGGTGCGGTTTTGCGAGAGATCGGCGTATTTGATGGCCGATAGTCCGATCACTTCCGCCACGCGGCGCCGCTCGTCGTCGCCCAACTCGCGGCCTTGCGGCTTCTGCTCGTCCACCTCGCACACCACCGCGTAGGCGTGCGCCACCGCGTCGTCGAGCAGCCCCATCAGGCCGACGGTGTCGCCCGAACGCGTCTTGTAAGGCCGGCCGTCCGGCCCCAGCACGGTGCCGAAACTCACGTGCTGAAACTCAACATCCTGGCAGCCCCACTTTTTCGCCGCGGCGAACAACTGGCGGAAATGGTCGCTCTGTCGATGATCGACCACGTACAGCATGGCGTCGGGCGCCCAGGTTTGCCGGCGGTATTGAATCGTCGCCAGGTCGGTCGTCGCGTACAGATATGCGCCGTCGCGTTTGCGCACGATCATCGGCGTCGGCAGGTCGTCAAAAAAGACGCAGATCGCCCCCTCGCTTTCGCGGGCGATGCCGCGCTCAAGAAGGTCAGCGACGACCGCGGCCAGACGATCGTGATAAAAACTTTCGCCCAAGGTGGCGTCGAACGTCACGCCCAACCGCCGGTAAACTTGCTCGATCGCCGCCATGCAGGGCGGCATGAACTCGCGCCACAGCCGCAGGTTTTCTTCATCGCCCGCGTGCAGCTTGGCGGTTTCCGCCAACACCGCCGCCGCGATGCCGGAGTGTTCCCTGGCCAGAAGCGCGAGTTGCGGATCGTTGTCAATCGCGTCCAGCTTCGCGCGCAGCGTCTGAAGTTGCTCCTCTGACTCCGCCAGCGCGCGCTCGAGCCGTTTGAGCTCTTTCTGAGCTTTCTTTTCGGCCTGGGCGTCGCCGGCGGCTGGCGGCCGCGCATGCCGCCGCAGGGCCTCTTGATGGCGCTCGACTTCCGCCCGCAGGCCGGCCAGTTTTTCGCGGCCTTCATGATAATCCACCAACTGGTGAACCAGGCGATAAAGCCGCCCCAACTCATCGACCGGGCTGCCGCGGTAGGCCGTATCATCGCGAAAATGTCGAAAGCCATAAATGATCATGCCGAACTGCGTGCCCCAATCGCCGACATGGTTGTCGCCCATCACGCGGTGCCCGACGAATTGGAGCATGCGATACAGACTGTCGCCGATGACCGTGGAGCGGATGTGTCCCACATGCATCGGCTTGGCGACATTGGGGGCCGAGTAATCGACCACGTAGGTTCGAGGGTGTTCGGTCTTGATCACGCCCAAACGTTCGTCGTTGGCCGCGGTGGTCAGGTGCCGCGTCAGCCAATCGTTGCTCAGCCGCAGGTTGATAAACCCTGGTCCGGCGATTTCGGGCACCGGGCCGAGATCGTCCCAAGCGAGTCGTTCGACGAGTTGCCGCGCGACCTCACGCGGCGGCTGGCCGAGTTTTTTACCCAACGGCATGGCGAGATTCGCCTGGTAATCGCCAAATTTCGCGTCTTGGCTCGGGCGAACCATGTCGACGAATTCAGCCAGTTCGCGAGCTGAAAGGCCCGCGCTGCCGACCATCTGAGTCAGAGCCGCCTGGACGCGCTGGCGGATATGGGCGAGGACATTCATTCGTTCAGGGTTCAGAGTTCAGGATGAGGGATGAGGGATGAGGGATGAGGGATGAGGGAAAGCGGAATGCGCGCGGCTGCCAGTTGTCAGTAGCCCGTTGTCCGTTGTCCGTTGCAACGACCGACAACTGACAACTGACAACTGACAACCGAATCCCTCCGCGCTGGGAAACCTCGAACGCCGAATCCGTGAGGGACGGCACAAGCTCAACGCGGCTCCGTGACGGCGCCGGCCACGGGCAATTCGACGGCCACGCGGCGCGCGTCGCACCAGAGGTCTTCCAGGCCATAGTATTCGCGCGCTTCGGAATCGAACAGATGAACCACCACGTCGCCATAATCGAGCAAAATCCAGCGGCTGTCTTGGTAACCCTCCAGGCCCAGGCGGCGATCGCCCAGTTCGTTTTGGAGCTTGTGGTCGATTTCCTCGCTCATGGCGTGCAGTTGGCGGCGGCTGCTGCCGGTCGCCAACACAAAGTAGT
>DASVGM010000750.1:0-5160 GCA_036379555.1 Pirellulales bacterium
GCAAGTTCGCTTGCTGCTATGCCCAAGGGCGGCCGGGCGCGCGGGAGTTTCGCACGCATGCCGCGCGCGTCAACTCCGCCGCGGAGTTTCAGCATGTGGTGCAAACGTACTTTCCGGTGGACTGCGAACGGCCGTGAGCGATTCGTAGGCCACCGGACCAACGCCATATAAGCGGAACGATCGCTCACCCGCGCAGCGTAGCCCGGCGGCGGCGAAGTAACGCCGATAATCATAAATCGGGTGCAACGGCACCAGTCCCAAGGCCCAGAAAATCACGTTCGCGGCGCGGGTGTAGGCGCGATGAAACCACCGCGCCAACAGACATCCTCGTGGTACCGCCAAATCGGCGATGAGCAGTTTGCCGCCAGGACGCACGAGCGTGGCCAGGTGCAGGAGCATGTCGCGCATCGCCGGTTCGTCCAGGCAATTCAAAAAGAAGTTCGCGCAGACGATGTCGTAGTAATCCGGCCGAACATGCTCGAAGGCGTTGCCGCAGATCAGTTCGGCGGACTGCCCTGCCGCGGCCAACCGCCGCTCCACTCGCGCCAACATGGCGGCAGAAAGGTCGAGGCACGTCAGCGTGGCGCCCAGTCGGGCCGCTTCGGCCGCGTCTTCGCCCGCTCCCACGCCGGCGTAGAGCACTCGATCGCCCGGCCGCATTTGCCAAAGCTGCGAGCGTTTGGCGGCCGCGATTTGCCCGCCGGAATAGACCTGCCCCAGCCGCTCGTAAATCGACGCCACCTTCGTATGGCTGCGGCCGCGTTCGGAGGTCGAGCGGTGCGTCGCGGACGGGTTTTTGCCGATGGAAACGTCACTCATCCAATGTGCTCCTAATGACTTCTGCCAGTTTTTCCACCAACGGCGGCCGCAACAACTCCAAGTGCGTGCCCGCTAGTTCCACCGCGTGAATCTCACCGCAGCGCCGGCGCCACTCGCGCAGCGGATGGTGTTTGCCCTTGGCTTGCTCGCTGGTCACCAGCGTAATGCTTCCCTCATAATCCGGCGGGCTATAGTGGTAGGCGGCTTCGACATTCGTCCAAAAGACGTCGAACACGCGGCGGCTGACCGCCTCGCCCGCTTTGGCCGGCAACAAGAGCGGCCCGGCGTGCCGGCGAACGTGCTCGTACATCCGCTCGCGGTCGGCGGTGCTCCACATAAAGGCCGGCACGTCGGCGGTCGAAACGAACTCGCGCAAAAGCTGAAACGAATACAAAACACCGGAGTCGATCAGCACCAAACCCGCCGGTGGACGGCCCGTGGCGCGTAGCCGGCAAGCCATTTCATAAGCCACCAGCCCTCCCAGCGACCAACCGGCCAACAGGCACTCGCCGCCAGGCGCCACGCCGGCGATTTCAGCAAGGTATCGCTCGGCCAACGCCTCAATCGACGCGGGCGGCGGTTCCTGCGCGACCAATGCCGGCGACTGCAACCCGTAACACGACCGCTCATCTCCCATCGCGCGGTCCAGCGCATGATAGCAAACCACGCTACCGCCCGCGGGATGAACCAAAAACAGCGGCGTGCCCCTTCCTTGCCCTTGCAAAGGGAGGAGGACGGAATCACGTCGCGGCGCGCCGCCGGCCAGCCAACTCGCCAGGCTCTCGGCGGTCGGGCCACGCAAAAACTGCCCAATGGAGAGCGTGCGACCAAACCGTCGCTCCACTTCGACCAACAACTCCATCGCTTTCATGGAGTCGCCGCCGAGAGCGAAGAAGTCGTCGTCGGGGCCGATGCCGGGCGCCGGCAACACTTGCCGAAAAACATCGCAGACAAGATCGACCGGCGCAGCGGTCGCCGTGCTCACGTGACTCGTGACGTGAGTTGTCAGTTCGGCGGCCGCCTGGTTCGCGACAGGGAATGCCGACATCTCACGCAAAGCGCGCAGGGCCGCTTCATCGATTTTGCCATTGGGCAATCGCGGCCAACGATCGACCAACGTCAGCGAGGCGGGAAGCATCGCCAATGGCAACCAAGGGCGCAGCCACGCTCGCAAGGCGGAGGCCGTCACGTTCTGATCCGAGCGGCAGAATACGAAGCCGGCCACACGCCCGTCGATCTCGTCGCCGTCAATCAAAGTCACGGCCGTTTCCACGGCCGGGTGGCGCTCGATAGCGGCCGTGATTTCATCCAGTTCGATGCGCACGCCACGCACTTTTACCTGGCGATCGATGCGGCCAAGGAATTCAAGCTGCCCGTCCTCGCGCAGCCGCGCCAGGTCGCCGCTGCGGTATAGGCGGCCATCGCCGCGCTGAACCAAGGCATGGCGAATGAACTTTTCGGCGGTCAACTCCGGCCGGTTCAAATAACCGCGGGCCAGGCCCTCGCCGGCGATGCACAGTTCGCCCGCCTCGCCGCGGGGCAGGGGCTGCAATTCACCGTCGAGCAACACGATTTCCACACCCGGCAGCGGCGCGCCGATGGGTGGCGCGGATTGCTCGCCCGGCGGGCAGTCGTACGCTGTGGCGCAAACGGTCGCCTCGGTGGGGCCGTAGGCATTGATGAACCTGCGGCCGCGCGACCAGTGCGTCGCCACGGCGCCGGAACACGCCTCGCCGGCCACCACGATGGTTTGCAACGTGGGCAGGTCGCCGGCGCCGAGCATCGACAAAACCGATGGCGGCAATGTGAGTGTGTCGATTCGTTGCCGCTGGATGAACTGCCGCAAGTTGTCGCCGGGTATCAGGTCGCGATCGTCGGCCAGCACGAGCGTGGCGCCGCTTGAGAGCGTGCCGAAAATCTCCCAAACCGCCGCGTCGAAAGCCAGGCTGGCGAATTGCAGCACGCGCCGCCCCGGCCCCAAACACAGCAGGCGTCGCTGCGCCGCGAGCAGGTTCGCCAATCCCCGCTGCGTCAAGAGCGCCGCCTTGGGAAGCCCGCTGGAACCCGAAGTGTAAATCGCGTATGCCAGTTGCGCGCCGCTGGTCATTTCGATCCGCTTTGTCCTGGCGCGGCGCCGGCCGACGAGCATCAACCCTTGGCGATCGCGCCATAGCAGCTTCGTCCCTCCGAGCGGCAAGGCGTCGATCGTGGCATCGTGCGTCAAACACCACCGCGGCCTGGCGTCGGCCAGCGTGAACTTAAGCCGCTCGCGTGGATAATTCGGGTCGAACGGCAAAAACGCTCCGCCCGCCTTGAGCACGGCCAGTAGAGAAACGATCATCTCCACCGACCGCTCCAACGCGATTCCAACCAGGCAATCGGCGCCGACGCCGGCCGCAATCAGGCGGCTCGACAAGGTCGTGGCTTCCTGATCGAGCCAGGCGTAAGTGTAGGTCTGATCGACGCAAACAATTGCGATCGCCTGGGGAGTTTGGCGCGCCTGACGCTCGATCGCTTTTCGCGCCGAAGGGGCTCTGCCCTGTCCAGACGCCGGGTCTCGCGGCCGGGAAGACTCAGGATTGTCGATGGGCCACGTTGTTCGCATTATCTACGTTGGAACGAAAAGGCATGCTAGACCGAGGGCGCGACACGCTGGCTGACGCCGGCCCTCGATTCTAAATCGGCCCTCGCGGCGAAATACGATAGCGACTGCCCTCTGACGCCGCATGAGGCCGGCATTGGCGAATAGGCCGGTACAGGCGGTAGGTCGCTTACGGGTCATAATAGCGAATTTGACGCCTCGCCGAAGGCTTTGGCTAGGATCTCATGAACTGCGGCTCGCGCGGGGCGCGATAGCGAATGGCGAGATGCGGGGTTTCCAGCCGCTTTTGGCCGGCGCCCAGCGATTGCATGCCGGCCGCCACCAAGCCCGTGGTCAATAGCGTGCGCTCCAAAGGAAACGGCGCGCGGCCGGTGGTAAACATTTCCTCGGCCTTGGACATTAAGGCCGCGGAATAGACCACGTTCGGATTCGGCGGCAAATAAAACAGCGTCGAAAGCGGTTCGGCCGCGTCTTTCAACCGCGCGGCGAAAGTAAAGTCGCCCACCAAGCCGTTGAGCAAAAGCATGGTGGCCTTTAGCCCATCGGCATATTCAAAACGATAGGCCGCCGGATCTTTCACCCACTCGCGCATTTCGTCGGGTGTGGGATGGCGATCGCTGAAGGTCGGCCGTTGGGCCAAGGTTTGACTGCGACAGAGACAGGCTTCAAACAATTCCGCATCCCAGCCGCCCGACTGCCACGAACCGCAACGCATGGCTTGCCAGACCGCTTCCCCGCGCAGCGCCTGCAAAGCGATCACGCCGGTTTCGCCGCCGCGCCGCCGCTCGGCCATGCACTGAATGGTTTCCAGAGCGTGAAAGTCGTAGCTGTCCAGCCCGCCCATCGCCACGCACATCAGTTCCGTCGGTTCCGCGTCGTAGGGCATGTCGATGGAGGGCATGCGCCAAGTGTGGGGCAACGACGAACCGGCCAAAAGCGGAAAGCCCATTTCGCGCGAAGTATCAAACATCTCCCTGGCCCACTCCCATTTCCAGGAGAGATGCTTGTCGTTGAAGACCGGCACGGTGCGGCCGTCGCGGCGCAAGACATCGACCACTTGCTGGAAAAACTCGTAGCGCGGATATTGATGCTGGTTCAGTTCGTTGACCGGATATTCGCCGTGCTCGCCGATGACCAGCACCGCGTCGACGGCCAGCTCGCGGCCGCCGGCGCGCAGGGCTTCGGCAATGGTGGGATAGATGGTAAAGCCAAACTCTTTTGCCCGTTGGCGGCTGAGATCGTTCGCAGGAAACTGATCGACGTAGGCGGCGACGACCTCCAGCGGCGGCCAATGCCAACGTCCGCCGCTGGGGTAACCGACCAAGAAGCGTTCGCCCATGTGCCAAGCGTGCGAGCGATGACGCCACTCGGTGGTGATGATGGCCAGCTTTTTGCGGTTCGCGGGGCGATCAGCGGCGAAAGCGCCGGCGGCGGTCAATCCGCCGACTGCGGTCAATCCGCCGGCGGCGGTGGCGAGAAAGGCTCGTCGGTTTAACACGGTAAACCTATTCTTGTAGCGGTTTCATTTTCAGATTCTTGGCGAACCGTTAAGCCATCTCCTTGCAAACAATCCGCAGGCTGGTATGATAATTTACCATACCGTATTGGGAAAGATGCCATGCCCACATCCAAGGTTGCCATTACCATCGACTCCGGCCTGCTCAAGGAGCTCGATCAACTGATCGCCAAGCAGGTCTTCCCGAACCGGAGCAAGGCCATTCAAATCGCGATTGAGGACA
>DASVGM010000751.1:0-10645 GCA_036379555.1 Pirellulales bacterium
AAGGCCGCCGGTGTAGACGGCCAACGCGATTCTCCACCCGGCAAGCGGGTGGCATCAACGGTCCAACGCCGCCAGGATTCAATCGCCGCCGCAGCCCATCGGGTCGGTTTGCCGCAACTCCACGCGGCACTCGTCCAGAAACGGACTGTTCCGCATCAGTTCGACGGCCTCGTCGAAACTGGCCGCGCGCAGGATGAAGAATCCCCCGACGACCTCCTTCGCTTCGCTAAACGGCCCGTCGATGACGTTCAGTTGCCCCGCTTGCCGCGTCAGACGTTTGCCGCCGTCTTCGAGCAATTTCTCGCCCGCTACATATCGACCGGCGGCGCGGATGCCTTCCATCCAGGCTTGATACCTGGCGATCGTTTGCTGCGCCTCATCAGGCGGCAGATCCTTCCAGACATTGGGCGGGTTGTGCAGAATTACCATGAATTTGGGCATGTTGTTCTCCTTGATATTAAGTGAATTGGAACAGAGTTTGAGAGGTGATACGACTATTTCTGCTTACGCACCAGGTCGAGAACGACCTGATGGCACTCGCCGCCATCTTTGTTGGCCGTCCACTCGGCGTGGAAGTGATCGGCGTCGTCAAGCTGAAACTTCGCCTGATGAATGTGCATCTCATCCTCTGACTTCAGGTTGGTGGCGCCAACGAACTTGAAGATGATTCGCTTCGCGTCGTCGCTAGGCTCGGCGCGCAGTCGCGGTTGATTGCCCAGGCTGCAATAGTGCGTGAGCAGCAGATCGTCGCCATCCAGATGATACATCGTAACCATTTCGTGGTCGCTGCCGGGAAAGAGCGTTTCTTCGACAACGGTGCCCGCCGAGGTGACACGAATCGACGAAACGACCTTGTCGCTCGGTTTGCCGTCTTTGGCGACTTCGACCCACTGGCCGGCCAACTGCTTCAAAGATTCAAAGCGCCGGGCGTTGCCAGCGACGGATTTTTCGTCCGCCTGGGCGGCGGTCGCCAGGGCCAACAGGGTGGTGGACACGATGGTGCGAGCGGTGAGGGACTTCATGGCATTTCTCCGTGAGAGGGAAAGTAGAGTGGCGTCTTGGCAGTCAAGACCTGACTGCCTTATAAACGAATGGCGACACCGGAAATCGACAGCCGCAAAAAAAGATTTTCGACGGCGTCGAAATCGCGGTTATCCGTTCGACTAAATGCTGCCACCGACCGTTGGCGGTAACGGTGCTCGTCGCACCGTTCCTTTTTACGATTTGTTACCGAGGAAACACACCATGCACGTTCTAGCCTATCTCAATTTTGACGGCCGCTGTGAGGAAGCCCTGGAGTTTTACCGCCGCACGCTCGGCGCCGAGACCGAAGTGCTCATGCGGTTAAAAGACAGCCCCGAACCATGCCCGGAGGGCATGCTGCCGCCGGGCAGCGAAAACAAAGTCATGCACTCGCGCTTTCGCATTGGCGAGACCACGATCATGGCCTCGGACTGCCACTGCTCCGGGAAGCCGACCTTTCAGGGCGTTTCGTTGGCCATCAATCCGCCCGATGAAGCCAAGGCCAAGCAGCTTTTCGATGCCCTGGCTGACGGCGGAAAAGTGGAGATGCCACTGGCGAAGACTTTTTTCTCGCCGGCGTTTGGCGTCGTCTTCGACCGTTTCGGCGTGAATTGGATGATCCACGTCGAAGGCGAGAAGAAATAAGCGCCTTTGCCAAGACGCACCGTGGGGCGGCTTGCCAAGCCGTCGTCTCGCGGGAGACGGCCCGGCTGGCCGCCCCACGGTAGCGATTCTCATCTGAAGGCGGACGTGTCACTCACCGACAATCGACTTGCAACATGGCTTAGTCAAGAATAAACTTAGCTAACTGGACCAAGTCGGCGACGGTGATTCATGATAGCGAATATTCACGAGGCAAAGTCAAATCTGTCAAAGCTCGTTGAACGCGCCGAGGCTGGTGAGGAAATCGTTATTGCGCGAGCGGGCAAACCCGTGGCGAGGCTCGTGGCCTACCGTGAACAGCATGGGCCAAGAAGTGGCGGGCAATGGCGCGGCAAGGTGATGATCAAGGCCGACTTTGACGAGTTGCCGGATGACATCGCCGCCGCTTTCGGCATGCGCGACCAGGAAATCGCCAAGTACGCGGTTACCCAAATGCGGGCGTAGGGGCCTTGCCATTCTGATCGACGATCCGTTGACGCGCTACGGAACGCCACAGAGGGCGTTCCCTACAGGGTACATGTCTCGCGCCCGATCCGCGCCTCCGCAGGTCTACGCCGCGCGGTTTTCCGCCTCATGCCCGTTGTCGCACAACCAGGCGTGCAACCGCTCAAACTCCTCGGCGCTGGCGAAGTGAATCACAATCCGCCCGCGGCCTTTGGCGCCTTGTCGGACATCGACCTTGGTGCCCAACGCCGTGCGGAACTCTTGCTCCAGCGACGCCAGGTTCGACGCCCGCGGTCGCCGCGATTTAGACACTTTGCCGTTCGGCTCGGCCGCGTCGAGCGGGTCGGCGTCGGCCGCGCGAATCGTCTCTTGCACCAGTCCCTCGATCGCCCGCACGCTCAGCCCTTCGCTGACAATCTGACGACAGAAAGCCACTTGCTCGCGCTCGTCGCCCAGCGGCAAGAGCGCCCGAGCATGGCCGGGTGAGATTTCGCCGGAACTAAGCGAGTGCCGCACGGGTTCGGGCAATTCCAACAGGCGAATCAAGTTGGCGATCGTCGAACGATCGACCTGCAAGCGACGGGCAAGCTCTTCTTGCGTGCAGCCGTATTGCTCCAGGTAGCGCTGGAACGACGCCGCCTTTTCCAGGGCGTTCAGATCCTTGCGCTGCAGATTCTCGACAATGGCGATTTCGGCCGTCTTGCGGTCGTCGGCCTCGATCACCTGCACGGGCACGTCAGGCCAACCGGCCTTAATCGCCGCCCGCAAGCGGCGCTCGCCCGCAACCAGTTGATAGCGCTCTTCGACGCGCCGCACCAAGATCGGTTGCAAGAGGCCATGCTGCTGCAAGCTGTCACTGAGTTGATCAATTTCGGCTTCATCGAACTCACGCCGCGGCTGATAAGGATTAGCTTCAACGTCGTACACGCTGACACGGGACGGCGCCGCCGTCGCTGCCGGGGCGGGCGTTGAAGTGGTTGGCGCGGCGTAGGGTGGCGCCGCCATCTCCATTGGCTGCGGCCCACCGACGGGCGTGCCCAAGAGCGCCTCCAAACCGCGTCCCAAGCGTCGTTCCTTACCCATTTTCCAAGACCTCCATACAAAGTTCCACATAGGCCCGCGCACCTCGTGTGCGCGGCGCGTAATCAATTACTGAAAGAGAATGGCTCGGCGCCTCCGAAACCGCCACGTCGCGAGGAATGACCGTGCGATAGACGATCTCGCCAAAAAAATCGCGCACCTCGTCATCGACCTCACGGGTCAGTTCCAACGTATGGTCATACATGGTCAGCAAGATGCCGCCAAAGCGCAGCCGCCCCGGATGCTCTTGCATCACCTCGCGAATGACCTCGATCATTTGCGTCAGCCCTTCCATGGCGAAGTATTCACACTGGATGGGCATCAGCACTTCGGTTGAATTGGCCAGCGCCAGCCGCGTGAGTTGCCCGAGCGAGGGCGGGCAGTCAATAAACACAAAGTCATAGGCGGTCAGCCCGCCGGCCAGATGTTGCTTGAGCGTGGTGGCGCGCGAGGCCTCGCCGCGAGCCAGGGCATCGACATCGCGAAAGTTCCGGCTGCCGGGTAACAGCTCCAGCCCGCTGGTCGCCGTCTGGCAAAGCGTTTCTGCCAGCGGCCTGGGTGAAACGAGCGGGTGGTTTTCGGCCGGGGCCTGACCTAACGCGCTGGTGGCGTTGCACTGAGGATCGAGGTCGATCAGCAGGGTGCGCGCGCCGCTTTTGGCGGCGCCGACCGCCAGATTGACGGCCGTGGTCGTCTTGCCGACGCCGCCTTTCTGATTGGCCACACACAAAATCCGACCCACCGCGGGTTCCTCTGATCTAGTCGCGATTGTAGCGCGGCCCCAATTGCGCCGCGGCGGATTCTAACCAGCGGTACGCCAAATCAGGAAGAGCAATCGTTTCACGTGGAACGATCGGTTTGCAAGGCAAAGGCGCGTTTCACGTGAAACACCGGATAAACATGCCATGTACCGAGCCATCAGCGCGTCCCAAAAACAGAAGGCGACTGAAAAGGGAGGATGGGCCTCCTGGCCCGTCACGGTCGATTGGTGACGGGCTAGGAAGCCCATCCTCCAAGAACGCCGTCGCTCTGCCGGCCTCTATTCCAAAGGATTAAACACCAGCCCGCTGAGAAGCTTGGGATAGAAATAGGTGCTTTTGGCGGGCATCCGCTCGCGATGCTCGCTGATCTGACGCACATGATCTACCGAGGCCGGCATGACTAACGCCGCCAGCGGGAATTCGTCGCCCGCCAACCCCTCGACCACCTCTTCCACCAAATGAACGTACCGAGGCTTCGGCAGATCGCGGGCCGCCAACAACGTGTCGATCACCAGGCGGTGCAAGATCGACACGCCCAACCCCTGCCACGGCTCACTATGATCCGCGGCGCATTCGGCCATGCGGCGTCGGCCGGCGTCGGTGATGGTCGCCACTACCCAGCGCTCGTCCGCAGCGGTGTAAAGGCCGAGCGTCCCCTGCTCGCCGTTGTATTCAATCTCCTCCCAAACCGTCGCGGCCAGATCGGCGCCTTCCCCGGCGACGCGCGTCGTGAACGAGTCGCCCAGCTTGGCAATCAGGTCGGCCGAGGACATCGCCGGCAAACCGCGAAATAAGCGGTGGGTCGGCAGCACGATCATGCCCGGATCGCTCATGCCCACGCACATCATCAATACGTAATTGGCCGGGTGATGTTCGGGCAAATTGCCGCCGGCGGCCAGTTCGTCGCGATAGTTGCAGGCCGTCTCATAGCGATGATGCCCATCGGCGATAAAGACCGGTTTCGGCCCCATGACGCCCGCCAACTGCGAAATGAGCTGCGGGTCGGTGACCGGCCAAACCCGATGAACCACGCCCAAGTGGTCGGTGGCCTCGACCGGCGTTTTGGCGACGATGGCCGCTTCGAGCAACTCCTGGGCTTCGCTCTGTTCGTCAGGGTACAGGCCAAACACCTGGCTGAGGTTCGTCTTGCAGGCCCGCGTGAGCAACAGCCGGTCCTGCTTAGGGCCGGACATCGTCTCTTCATGCGGATAGATTCTGCCCTCGCCGAACCGTTCCAGCCGGATGCGGGCCATGAAGCCGCGACGGTTGTAAGACGTTCCGGCGTAGTCGAATTGCGTGTGATAGACGTACACCGCCGGGTCAGGCTCGCTCGTCAGCACGCCTTCGTGGCGCCAGTTTTTTAGGAACTTGGCCGCGCGGGAGTAGCGGTTGTTCTCGGCATCGTCGCCCGGTTCGTCGCGGTTGAGAATCAGCCGGATGCAGTTGGCCGGGTGCCGCTTGTAAAGCTGCTCTTGCAACTCGGGGCCAATCACATCGTAGGGCGGAGCGATCACGTCGCTTAGGGAGCCGACGTGGCCGAGGTCGTAACGCAGTGCGCGGAAGGCTTCGATTTGTGGCATAAGGTTTCTGGTAGGCAAACGCTGAGCGTGGCGCGGCAACGGCACACGGAGTGTGCCTGCTACATTCTAGTAGCGATAAAACTCGGGTTTGAACGGTCCCTCGACCGGCACGCCGAGATAATCGGACTGCTCCTTGGTGAGCGTGGTCAGCTTCACGCCAAGCTTGTCGAGATGCAGACGGGCCACTTCCTCGTCAAGGTTTTTGGGCAGCACATGCACGCCCAAAGGGAAGTTTTCGGTTTCCGCCCAGAGAGCGATCTGCGCCAACACCTGGTTGGAAAACGACGTCGACATCACAAACGACGGGTGCCCATGAGCGCAGCCAAGGTTCACCAATCGCCCTTCGGCCAGCACGATGATCGACCGCCCGTTGGCGAACGTGTAACGATCGACCTGCGGCTTGATCTCGACCTTGCGGACATTTTTCTGGGCGTTCAACCAGGCCATGTCGATCTCCAGGTCGAAGTGCCCGATGTTGCAGACGATCGCGTCGTTGGGCATGACCTGAATATGGCGGCCAAGGATAATGTCGCGGTTGCCTGTGGCGGTGACAAAGATATTGCCGCGTGGTGCGGCCTCGTCCATCGTGGTGACTTCAAAACCTTCCATCGCGGCTTGCAGGGCGTTGATGGGATCGATCTCGGTGACGATGACACGGGCGCCCAGCGATCGCATGGCGTGAGCGCATCCCTTGCCCACGTCGCCATAGCCGCAGACGACCGTCACCTTGCCGGCCACCATGACGTCGGTGGCCCGTTTGATGCCGTCCGCCAGCGACTCGCGACAACCATAGAGGTTGTCGAACTTGCTCTTCGTGACCGAGTTGTTCACGTTGATGGCCGGCGTTTTCAACTCGCCACGGGCATGCATTTGATAGAGCCGATTGACGCCGGTGGTGGTCTCTTCGGAAAGTCCGCGAATTCCGCTGAGCAGTTCGGGATATTTCTGATGCACCATCGCGGTCAGGTCGCCGCCGTCGTCAAGAATCATGTTGAGCGGCTGGCCGTCGGGGAAGAAGAGTGTCTGCTCGATGCACCAATCAAACTCTTCCGCCGTCATGCCTTTCCAGGCATAGACCGGCACGCCGGCCTTGGCGATGGCGGCGGCCGCGTGGTCTTGTGTCGAAAAAATATTGCAACTGCTCCAAGTGACGTCGGCGCCCAGGGCCTGGAGCGTTTCGATCAAGACGGCGGTTTGAATGGTCATGTGCAGGCATCCGGCGACGCGGGCGCCAAGCAGTGGCTGGCTGCTGCCGTATTTTTCGCGCAAGGCCATCAACCCCGGCATCTCATTTTCGGCCAGCATGATTTCTTTGCGGCCACGCTCGGCGAGCGACATGTCGGCCACTTTATAGGGCAGCCTTGTTTCGACCTGCGACACTTGTAACTCCTTGTGGTGCTTTAAGTTCCAGCGACTCGATGAATCGGATGGCCACGCGATCGCCATCGTTGAGCGACGATCCGCGCCCAAAGATGATAAAGGCGCGACCACCGGTTGGCAAGGGTCTGAGGGTTTATTTGGTGTCTTGCGAAGCGGTCTGGCCGTGGAGAATTCCGTGGGGCGGGCCGCCGGCCCGTCCGGAAGCAAAAGACGGCTCGGCGAGCCGCCCCACGGCTGACGTTTTTTATTCTGCACGCGGGCAGGAATGATGCGTTTTTACGCGCTCGAGTAGGATGGCCTTCCCAGGCCGTCACCCTGGCTGGTGACGGGCCAGGAGGCCCATCCTCCAGTGGCGCCAATTGTCTCATTCCAGCCCGCGTGCAGTATAGTCAAGCTCGGCTAACCCCAGCGCCCGCCGCGCGGCAGCGACGAAGGCCGCAACCTTCGCGCCGTCTTTCCGCCCAGGCGAAGATTCAACTCCGCTGGCCGTATCAACACCATAGGGCTGAACGGCGGCGATCGCCGCGGCGACATTCTCATGTCGTAAGCCGCCGGCAAGCACCAGCGGCAGCCCAAAGCCAAGCTCATGGTATTTTGCGACGATCGTCCAGTCGGGCGATGTGCCGGTGCCGCCATACTCACCAGTTTGAAATCCATCCACCAGAAGTGCCGCTGGCAACGCGCCATGTTTCTGGCAGCAGGCAATATATTGGCAACATGGCTCCCAACCGCGCGCGTCGAGCCGAAAGGCGCGCACGACCGGCCAATCGGACAGTTCGGCAATCAACTCGGGCGGTTCGTCGCCGTGCAATTGAATCACGTCAAGGCCGACGAGGCGGGCGAGCTCGCGGACTTCGTCCGCCGCGGCGTTGACGAAGACCCCAACTTTTTTCGAGCCTGGCGGCAGCGACAGGACAATCTCTCGCGCGATTTGCGGTGCGACATACCGCCGGCTGCCCGTGAAGAAGTTCAGCCCGACGGCGTCGGCGCCGGCCGCGACGGCCTGCAAGCCGTCTTGCACATGGGTAATACCGCAAATTTTCACACGAAACATGATGGTCATCCTATACCGCGATCCGATCGCGGTAAAACGCGAGACAGTGCGCGTCGCGGAATTCGTGAGAATTCTGGCGCTTGCGGCGGCTGACGTTTCGCACGGTGGCAGAGGTGCGCGCGGTGACGCGGCCGCCTGAAATGAAACTCTCGCCCCAATTGCTAATTTAACTCTTGCGATTGCAGGTTTCACCTAAAACTTGCCGAATGTATGCAAAGTGCCGGCGCATCGACGCGCCGCTGGGAACGACCCTTTCCGGCAAGCCAGGATAGCAGCATGTACGAATCGTTTTTCGCTCTTCAACAGCGTCCGTTTGCCGCCGCCCCACGCATCGATCGTTATTTTCCCGGTGCGGCCATTGACGCGGCACGGCAGAGTTTGGCCAGAACCATCGAACGTGCCGAAGGGGCAGGTCTTCTCATTGGGCCGTCCGGCACTGGCAAGACGTTGGCCTGTCATCTGCTGGCCGAGCAATTCCGCGACCGTTTTGCCGTGGCGCTGCTCTCCAACGGGCATCTCGACACGCGGCGTGAGTTGTTGCAGGCCATTTTGTTTGAACTGGGCCTGCCCTATCGGCGTTTGGAAGAAGGTGAGTTGCGCCTCTCGTTGATCGATTATATCTCCAACGCCGAGCAAGCTCGCGATGGCCTGTTGCTGCTGGTCGATGAAGCGCACACGCTGCCGCCGCGTTTGCTGGAAGAGATACGCCTCATCGCCAACGTCGTGCGGCACGGGCAAAGCCGTGTGCGCATGGTGTTGGCCGGCGACCCCGGCCTGGAAGAAACCCTGGCCGATCCGCAGTTGGAAGCCCTGACGCAGCGCATCGCCACGCGTTGTTATCTCAACGGCCTCGACCACTATCAAACACAACAGTATGTGCTGGCGCAGTTGGCGGCGGTCGGAGCGCGGCAACAAGTTTTCACCGCCGACGCGCTGGACGCCGTTTATCACGCCACCGACGGCATACCGCGGCTCGTCAATCAAGTGTGCGATCACGCGCTGATGCTCGCCTTCGCGGGCGGACGCAAGCAGATATCGCGGGCTGGAATCGAAGAGGCCTGGTCGGATTTGCAGCAGTTGCCCATGCCGTGGACGCGAGCCGCGCGGCTGCCCGCCGAAGAGGTCCGCAATGGCGTGATCGAATTCGGCGACCTTGATGACGAGGCCCAGCCGGTTCGTCAGACGACCGTTTGGGATAGTTCGCCGATCGCGGCGGCGAATGAACCAAGCACGGCGGCGGAGGCCAACTTTTTGATGCATCAAATCGATCGACATATCACCGAACTGAGCCGCGACTTCGATACAAGCGCCTTGCGCGAAGTTCGCCCGGCGGCCGTGGCGGCGACGCCCAATCCGTTTGGCGAGTCGTTCGACCACGAGGAAGTGCTCGTCGACCGCTATTCGTCGCTGGAGCCTGGGACATTGTCAGGACACCTTCCCGTGGCGAGCGACGAGGGACGTGAGTTGGCGGCCTTGCTGGAGACGGTGGTGCAATCAAGCTTTTCGGAGGTGGCTTTGGCGGAGGAAACCGGCGCGGCCAAGTCGCCTCGGATCGTCGTGACTTCAGCGGTTGAGCGGCTTTGGTCGCAAGCAACGACCGAGGATGTTCAAGAGCCGCCCTGCGTTTCTGGGCTAACAACGGAGGATGACGCGGAATCTGCCGATGAGGTCGCGGAGTATCCGACGGACGATGGCGATTGGTGGGATCCACCCGCGTTGCCACTCGTGCGCGGTATCCGCGGTGTGCCGGACGCCGACGACGATTTGATGATCGTTGAAGATGATCCTCGCGCGGAGATGGCAGTTCATCCGCGACCGGCGGCGCGTCATGTTCCCCGTCAGGAATTTCGCCAGCTCTTTTCGTCTCTTCGCCGCGGATAAACTGCAACCGCTTGCGCGTGCTCCCTCTCCCTCCGGGAGAGGGCTGGGGTGAGGGCGGATTGTCTGGCTACACCGCACGCGGGCTGGAATGAGGCGTTTTTACGCGCTCAAGTAGGATGGCCTTCCCAGGCCGTCACCCTGTCTGGTGACGGGCCAGGAGGCCCATCCTCCGCTGGCACCGACTGTCTCATTCCAGCCCGCGTGCAGTATACATCCCTCATCCTTCATTCATCCATCATCCATAAAGAAGGTCGCTCCGCGACGAGGGAAAGCGGCGATGAATCGCCGCACTCCAAGAAGTTTGAACGATCATATTTGCCGCGACCGTCGCGTACAGCAGGCATAGGCCCCGGCAACGACAAAGATGCTGACCGAGGCGGTTACGAACATGGCGGGGTAGTCGGGCAAGCCAAGGCTTTTGTACCAGTGCAGCATCTCGCCGACCACCGGCATGCCCACCAGGTTGCCCAGGTCGAACATCGCCAGCATGAGCGTTGTGCCTAGCCCGCGATACCGCAAGGGAAACGCGCCGCTGCCGCCCGCCACCGCCGCCGGAAAAACAAAGGCGTGCGCGATGCCGATCGATACCGCCGGAAACACGAACTGCCATTCGGTTTTCACCAGTAAGAAACTCAACATGCCCAGCGCCAGGCTCAGCATGCCGAATAGCAACATCGGCCGCACCCCCCACACCGTCGGCAAGCGGCGAATGAGGATGCGGGTGGTGAACGCCGTTGGAGCGTAAATCCAGAAAAAGACCGCCAGCCTGGGGATGTGCA
>DASVGM010000752.1:0-5615 GCA_036379555.1 Pirellulales bacterium
AATCACCGACATCGCAAAGCTCCACGTCAAAGACCGTTGGTCGTTCATTCATTATATCAAACTCCCATTATGTTAAGCAGCCTTCGGTCGATGGTGTGTTGGCGCCCAGGAACCCGGAAGTCAGCAATGTCTTTTGTCTGAATATCTGCCCTTACATTGCCTGGTTTGCCCGCTACTATCCAAACAGCGGCAAAACGCGGCCTTCGCTAATGGGCACGCTGCGGCCAAGGTTGTCGCTCAGGCGGCTTTCGGGCGAAATGCCTAAGGCGTGAAAGATGGTCGCGTGCAGGTCGGCCGGACCACAGGGAAAGTCGAGCGGAAAGGCGCCGAGATGGTCGGAGCGGCCATAAACCGCGCCGCCGCGAATGCCACCGCCGGCCAACGCCACCGAATAACAGAACGGATAGTGGTTGCGGCCCGCGTTGGGGTCGATCTTGGGGGTGCGGCCAAACTCGGTCAGCCAAACGACCAGCGTTTCGTCCAGGAGGCCGCGCTGGGCCAAGTCGTTGATCAAGGCGAAGCTGGCACGTTCTAGCGGAGGCAGAAGATCGCGTTTGAGACGATTGAAATTGTCGCCGTGCGTGTCCCACATATCTCCCGAAGCGCCGTTCAAGTTGCCCGCGGCGCAAATCACCGTCACCGCCGGCACCCCGTTTTCCACCAGCCGTCGGGCCAGAAGCGCGCTCTGCCCGCAGATATGCTCTCCATAAGCGGCCTGCACCGCCGCAGGTTCTTTTTCCACGTCAAAGGCGTCTCGCACCGCCGGGCGCGAAAGCAGATCGGCCGCCATTTGGCGAAAACCTTCATACCCGCCGCCGCCTGATGCGAGCGGGCGAGATTGCGTGACGAGTGCTTCGGCCAATCGCCGCCGGCCGCTGAAGCGGGCGTCGTCGATGCCCTCGGCCGGCTTGAGCGTGAGGTGTCCGGTTTCGGGCGACACGCCGCCGAACGGTTTGCCGCGGCCGGGCTTGACGATGACGGCGTCGTATTGTTGACCCAACCAACCGGCGGTGTCGCCGGCCTGCCGCGTGCTGTTGTCGACCATGTAATACGGAATCTGCACGAAGCTCGGCATGCCGGCCGCGCCGGAGCGAAAGCGCGCGATCATCGCTCCCAGGCTCGGCCAGTCGTTGATCGAGGGGGGCAGGTTCGTGAATTGATCGGCGTTAGGCGTGGGGTGGCCCGTCATGTTCCAGTACATGCCGCGGCCGTGAAACGTCGAACCGTGGTGCATCGAACGGACGATGGCCAGCCGGTCGGTCAGTTGCGCCAACAGGGGCATGTGCTCGCCGAGTTGAATGCCCGGCGTCGCGGTGGCGATCGGCTTGAACTCGCCGCGCACCTCGGCCGGGGCGTCGGGTTTGGGATCCCAGGTATCGATGTGGCTGACACCGCCCCAACAATAAAGCACGATGCACGACTTCGCCTTGCCGAAACCCGTTTGTTTGGCACGCGCCTGAGACAATCCAATCCACTGCGGTAGCGACAGGCCCAAGGCGCCCGCGCTGGCACGCAACCATTGTCGGCGGGAAAAGGCGAATCGCGGCATGACTTTCTCCGGTCGTGGCGGTGCTCACAAAGGAGGCGATCCGAAAACTCGCCGTGGGGCGGGCCGCCGGCCCGTCTGGAAGCGAAAGACGGCTCGGCGAGCCGCCCCACGATGCGCCGCCACGGCGAAATTCGAGTTTTCGGATAGCCTCTAAATAACCTTGTGTGATTGCGGGGCGCGCAGCGTCCTGTGGAGGATGGGCCTCCTAGCCCGTCACGAAAAAACTGGACGGCCTGGGAAGGCCATCCTCCATTTCCCACCATTGCGCACGGCTATTAGTCTACCAGCTTCGCGTCGATCTGGCCAAGAGCGGCACGGCAGCGACCGCGGGTTGCGGGCTACTTCAGCGCCTCCACGCCGCCCAGCACTTCCATGATCTCGCCGGTGATCTGGCTTTGCCGGGCGCGGTTGTAGGTCATCGATAGTTGCTTGATCAGTTTGTCGGCGTTTTCGGTGGCGGCTTTCATGGCCACCATGCGAGAAATCTGCTCGCTTACGGCCGAGTCGAGAAAGCACTTGAAAAGCTTCACTTTGAAACTCGTCGGCACGACTTCTTCCAAAATGCTCTCGGCCGAAGGCAAAAACTCATACTGCACTTGCGCGCCGTGCTGATGCCCGGACTGTTCTTCCGCGCCGGCCAACGAGGCCAACGGCAAAAGCGTTTCGACGGTGGCAATCTGCCGGGCGATGCCCTCAAAACGCGTGTAGGCCACGTCGAGCCGATCGAGCTTGCCGGTGGCGTATTCTTCCAAGTAGCGATTGGCAAGCACGTCGACTTCGTCGAAACTCGGCTTGTCTTCAAAATGCGTGTAGGCGCGCTCGGGCACGACCTCGCGAAAGCGAAAGGCCGAAATGCCGCGCTTGCCCGACACTTCGAGACTGATTTGCGGCACGCTCGCTTTCAGTTCGTTGTATCGCAGCAGGCCGGCGCGTTGCACGTTGGAGTTGTAGCCGCCGCAGAGGCCGCGATTGCCGGTCAGCACCAATAGCACGGCGCGTTTCGTTTCGGGCCGTTCTTCCAGCAAGGGATGGCTGACTTCCAGACCGGTGCGGGCTAGGTCGGCCACCAGCGCCGTGATGCGGCGCGTGTAGGCGGTGGCGGCGGCGGCGCGGTCCATCGCTTTCTTGAAGCGGGCCGTGGCGATCAGTTCCATCGTCCGCGTGATCTTGCGGATGTTCTTGATTGACTTGCGGCGTTTGTCGAGTGCTCGTGCTTTGGCCATGTGGTTGATTCGTTGTTAAGTGCTGCGATTTGAACTCTTTCAGAAGGTCAATACTTGGTTGCGGCAACGGCTAGGGAATTGCCGTTTCAGGCTCCCTCTCAATTCAGGTCTAACCGCTGCTTCACCTCCTCCATGGAGAAGCGTTCGGTTTGCGCCGCGCGGCGATCGAGAAACGACATCAGCTTCTCGCTCTTTCGCGTGGCGGCCACCTCGTGATCGAAGTCATCTTTCATAAATCAAACTCTTCAGCAGTTTACTAACTTTTTTCGGTCCCGGCCAGAAGGGTCGATTCTATTTGATGAGCCGGATGGTCAGCGGGTAACGGTAATACTCGCCGGCATTCGCCTTCACCGCCGCGATGATGATGAATACCAAATGCAGAACGTGCAGGATGAGCAACATCGGCACTCCGATGACGCAGAAAATCGCCACACCCGAAATAGCGTAATAAATCAGGATGGAGATTTCAAAATTCAGCGACTCTTTGCCCTGATCGTCGATGAATGGGTGCGCGTCTTTTTTGATCAACCAAATAATCAGCGGCCCGATGATAAAGCCGACTCCCGTGAAATACATGGTAAACGCGGACAAATGACACAACGTGGCCCACATTCTGGCGTCGGCGTCGGGGGCGATGTCAGACATTGGCGGCGATGGTTCGGGATTCGTTGATTCTTCCATCTTCGTACTCTCACTACGTGGGTCGCGAGATTGAGCTTTGATGCCACCCGCTTGCCGGGTGGAGATTCACGTTGGCTATCTACAGGCGTTGCCCGCACCCCTTTTTCCGATTTCGCCCCGCTTGGCCGCCGAAGGCGGCCAAGCGGGGCGAAATCGGGATCGTAGGGGAGGCCGCGTTGTAGACGGCGAACGTGAAACTCCCTCGGGCAAGCCGAGGGCATCGTCCGCAAGCGTCGCTGAACGCCGAGTTGCCGCTCTTAATCTCATGGCATTAGCGTGAAGCGGTGCTCGCGGCAAATTCTCGATTGTCGGACGCTATTAAGTCTTCGCAGCCGCTTCCTGTTTCTTGCCGGCGAATTGCTTCTGAAAATCGGCGATTGCCGCGTCCAGGGCGGCCGCGGTGTCGTCTTCCAGCTTTTTCGTCTCGGCGATTTTCTTGCGAATCTCCGATTTCTGCTCACGTACAAACGCCAAAAAGCCGCGCTCCCACTCGGCCACTTGCTCGCGCGGAATTTTGTCCAAGTGCCCGCGCGTGCCCGCGTAAATGCTCAATACCTCGTCGGTCACGTCCATCGGCTGATACTGCCCCTGCTTCAACAGTTCGATCATGCGGTAGCCACGGTCGAGCCGGGCCTGCGTGGCGGCGTCGAGATCGGTGCCCAACTGGGCGAATGCTTCCAACTCGCGGAAGGCCGCCAAGTCAAGACGCAAACCGCCCGCCACCTTCTTCATCGCGGGAATCTGCGCCGCCCCGCCGACGCGAGAAACCGAAATACCGGCGTTCATGGCCGGCCGCTGACCGGCGAAGAACAAGTCGGGCTGCAAGTAAATCTGCCCGTCGGTAATCGAAATCACGTTCGTGGGAATATAGGCCGAAACCTCGCCCTCCAAGGTCTCGATAATCGGCAGCGAAGTGAGCGAACCGCCGCCCAAGGCGTCGCTGAGCTTGGCCGATCGCTCCAACAAGCGGCTGTGGCAATAAAACACGTCGCCGGGATACGCCTCGCGGCCCGGCGGACGACGCATCAAAAGCGAAAGCTGCCGATAGGCCACCGCCTGCTTCGAGAGATCGTCGTAGACGATCAAGGCGTGCTGGCCGTTGTACATGAAATGCTCGGCCATCGCGGTGCCCGAATACGCCGATACATATTGCAGCGGGGCCGGGTCGCTGGCGCCCGCCACAATGACGGTGGTGTAGTCCATCGCGCCGTGCTTGCGCAACGCCTCGATCACCGTGGCCACGGTCGATTCTTTTTGGCCGATGGCCACGTAAAAGCATTTTACGCCGGAGTGCCGCTGGTTGATAATGGCGTCGATGCCGATGGCGGTCTTGCCGGTCTTGCGGTCGCCGATGATCAACTCACGCTGGCCGCGGCCGATGGGCGTCATGGCGTCGATGGCCTTGATGCCGGTCTGCAACGGCTCGCGCACCGGTTGCCGTCCGGCGATGCCCGGCGCCATGAACTCCACCGGACGACGGTCGGACGTCACGATCGGCCCTTTGCCGTCGAGCGGGTTGCCCAACGGATCGACCACGCGGCCGATCACCGCGTCGCCCACGGGCACGCTCAACAGGCGGCCGGTGCTGCGCACCTCGTCGCCTTCGTTGATGCCCAAAAAGTCGCCCAGAATGATGATGCCTACTGAGTGCTCTTCGAGGTTGAAGGCCAGCCCGTTGACGCCATTTGGAAACTCGACCATTTCGCCGGCCATGACGCCGGAAAGGCCGTAGACGCGCGCGATGCCGTCACCCACCTCCAGCACGCGGCCGACCTCGCGGACGTCGATCTGCGATTCGTACTGTTCAATTTCCTGTTGGAGGACTGAGGCTATCTCGTCGGCGTTGAATTTCATGAATGCTCCTGTCGATCATTTGGCTTTTAACACGGGCCAGTCGAGTGGCGACCGAGCCATCGTAAACGGTATCGCCGACGCGAAAGACCAGCCCGCCGATCAGGTCGGGATCGACCTTTTTCGACAGCACGGGTTCTCCGCCCAGCATGCTCTTGAGTTGATTTTGAATGCGTTCGGTCAGTTCGCCGTCAATCGGCGCGGCCGTGGTGACCTGCACGCGCACGCGGCCGGCGCGCTCATCGAGCAGGTCGCGCACCGCCTTGCGAATGGCCCTTAAAAACCCACCACGGCCGTGCGCGGCGACGACC
>DASVGM010000753.1:0-14249 GCA_036379555.1 Pirellulales bacterium
CGGCGTTGTCGGGTTCTGCCTGTGAAGCTGTTAGACACGGAAGAGGGGGTTCAGAGTTCGTCGCCGAAGACGGCATTCTAGCAGGCCAATGTTAGAGTTTCATTAGCCCGCAGCGCGGGATCTGTAAGAGCGCCTGGGTACAGCAACCCGTGATTGTAGGAGCACCAAAGCGAAAGGCGGCGCAGTTTGACGGTAGCTTGCCCAACTTTCTCCGCGAACCGCGAGGTAGAGAAGCCCGATGAGCCACGGATGAACACAGATGCACACGGATAAAGATGTTTTGCGTCAGCCGAACGGTGAGTTTTCCTGTGCTGTGGTTAGCTTACCCCACGATGGGAGCAAAACACCAGTTGGCCCATCCTCCGGCGGCGCGGTTGTTTTTTAGACGCTCTCAAGCTGTTGCGCGGCGGACGGCTTGGCATCTTAGAGATAGCCAACGACAATGCCCTGATGGAGGCGACCAGTGGAACCAACCCCAGGCGGCGGCCCGGCCGACGCCGAAAACGACCTGCGTATCGCGGAAATCCTCGAAGAATTGCAGATGCGCCGCGGCAACGGCGAAACAGCGGATTTATTGGAACTTGCCGGCGGCGATGCCGCCTTGGCCGAGCAAGCGCGTCAACTCGCCGACGTGGTGGGGGCGATCAATACTTCCGGCTTCGCGTCGCTCGATGCTCAGCCGCTGGCAGCGGCGCTGGCGCAGGACGCGTTGCCGTGCGTGCCCGACTTTGAGATTATCCAGGAACTCGGCCGCGGCGGCATGGGCGTGGTTTATGAGGCACGGCAGATTTCGCTCGATCGCGTGGTGGCGCTCAAGCTGTTGCCGCTGGGCACGGTCGATCGCGCGGCGGCGGAGCGCTTCGCGCGCGAAGCGGCCACGGCGGCCGGCCTGCGGCATCCGAACATCGTGCCCATCTATGCCACCGGCGAAGCTCCCGGCACGCTTTGGTATGCCATGCCGAAAATCGAGGGCCAGTCGCTGGCGCAGTTGATCGCGAAACACCCCGCCGGGATCGCGTGGCAGCGTGTCGTCGAGATCGGCATCATCGCGGCCGAGGCGTTGGTGTATGCCCACCGGCAAGGCATCGTGCATCGCGACGTCAAACCGGCCAATTTTCTTGAGGACGCCGCCGGCCAGGTTTGGCTGACCGATTTTGGCGTGGCGCGGCGCGAGGCCGACGCCGCGGCCACGCTTTCGCAGGCGATCTGCGGCACGCCGCGCTACATGAGCCCCGAGCAAATCGCCGGCGGTAGTGAACCGATCGACCATCGCACCGATCTGTATAGCCTGGGCGCCACGCTCTACGAACTGGCCACCGGACGGGCGGTTGTCGCGAGTACGTCGCCGCTTGAGGTGCTTCAAGAGGTCCGGCACGGCGAGCCGATCGCGCCGCGCGTCGTCAACCCGCGCCTGCCACGCGTTTTGGAAGTGGTGCTTTTGAAATGCCTCGAAAAATCGCCTCGCGACCGCTACGCGACGGCCGCCGATTTGCTTGCCGATCTCCAGGCTTTGGCCGACGGGCGACCGATCGCGGCCCGTGGCTTGCCGGTATGGACAGTTTGGCAACGGCGTCTAGCGCGTCACGCCGGCCGGGTGCGACTGGCGGCTTTGGCGGCGACCGCGGCCATCGTCGTCGTGGGCGCCGCGATGTTGTCATATCAATATTATGCGGCCGGCCATCAGGCGCAAGTGCGGATTTCTTCCGCGGGCGGCGTCAACGAAGCCGCCATCCGCAAGGCGCCCGTCGAGGGAGAACCTGACGGTGACGTTACCTCACTGGCTTTGCCCATGCGGCAACCGCTGGCGCTGGAGGCCGGCGACTATGAGATCGCCTTTGCGTCGCCCGGACGCTTTGGCGAACGGGCGCGATTGCAGTTGGATGCCGGCGACGTAGCCACACCGCGGTATATCGACCGCCGGCCTCCGCCGCCCAGTGTGAATATCGATGGGATGTGGGTCAGCGAGATTCAATCAGCCGAAACGTCAGGCGAGTTGTATCTCGGCACGATCAGCGATCGGCAGTTGGCCGTGTACGCGGAGGGAGGACGCGAGTGTTTCCGTTTGGATGTAGGCGTCGAGCCATCGTCCGCGGGGCGGGCCGCCGGCCCGTCTGGTGCGGAAGACGGCTCGGCGAGCCGCCCCACGATTACGGCGCCCTCATTGGACCAACTCACGACGACCGCCGAACTTTTCAGGCACGTCGATTTCACCTATCAAACCGACGCCCCTTTCACCGGAAAACGCCTGGCGCGGCGCCCGTATCTGGCACAGCCCGAGCGATTCATGCCCAGCGCCATCGATCTGAACCAAGACGACGAAGCCGACTTCGTAATCGCCGCGCGGCTGGAACCGATCGTGGCGGCGTTCGACCAGCGCGGAAATCTTCTCTGGGCCAGCCGCGTGGAGGTCAGCCTGCCGAGCGACGCTCCGCCGCCGTGGGTCGGAGCGAACCAACAGCCGGTTGTGCTGCCGTCTGTTTTGCAAATGTTGCCGACGGGAGATCAAACCGGCGACGGAATTCACGACGTGCTCGTGGTGTCAATCGCCGTTCGATCGCCGCCGGCTGCTTACCCACAAACGACCTTGCTGAGCGGCCATGACGGCGGTGTGGTTTGGACAACGCCACTGGCCTGCATCGCCGCGCCCAACGGCTCGCGCTGGCCGCTGAATGGCATCCTTGAATATCGGTCGCGGGAGGTCGACGAGATTCGGCTTCCGCGACCGTTGCTGGCGTCAAACGGCGTCGATGTGATACGCAACGTGGGGAGCGAAGACCACAGTGTCCGCTGGGTCGGGTTGCCGTTGGGGCTCGTGCCTGTGACGCCGCCGATCGAATTGTTTCACGACGGCGCGCAAGCGGTTGTCGTCACCGCGGCGAATGAGATGCGAATTCTGGATCTGCGCACGGGGCGATTGGGCGAACCGATCCGGGCAGCGCAGCCAGCCGCGGCATTGGCCGCATCGCCATGTGCGATTCGCCGTGGAACGGGCAAATCGCCGGGAGTTTTGGCCACCTATTATGAGAATCTACCCGGCCGGACACCTGGCGAGCAGGTCGCGATGTACGCGGCCGAATCGTTGACGCCGCTCTGGAGCAAATCTTTCGACGTGAAAACGGATGCTGTGAGTGAAGGACGCGAGCAACGTGATTTCCCGCTCGTCGCCGACCTGGACCATGATGGTGATGATGAGATTCTGATCGCCGTCGCGGTCGGTTACCAAATAAAACACATCCGCTGTCTCGACGCGCTCACGGGCGACGACTGTTGGCCGCGTCCCCTGCGCTTGCGTTGCGCTGAAGCGTTGCCCGAGCGAGCCTGCCTGATCGGCGACCTTGACGCCGACGGTGTTGATGATCTGGCAATTGCCTCGCTCTATGGCGAAGCAAAACACGACGGCGCGGACTCCTTTCACGGCCAGCGCGTGGACGTCGGAGCCTACATTGACGTGGTAAGCGGACGCGATGGCCGACGATTGACGGTCGTGCATCAGAAGTTCGGCGAAGTCGATAAGTTTACGCATGTGGTGGAAATCGACGCTCTACGATGGACAGCCCCCGGCGTGGTGGAAACCTCGCTAGTGTGGGGGACCGCCCAAGAGCGCACGCTAGATAGCCTGAGCGTGCGGTTTTCACTCGCGCGAGATGAGCTGCCGCTTTTGGCGCCCGGGATGACGGCTCTCACGCGGGCGGCCATTTTGGGCGGCGGCTTTTACCTGCGGCGGCCGGGACCGGACGAATTGGGTGGCGAGACGACTGTTTGGATCGGACCAGAAAGCGGTGGATTGCTCGTAGCCGGCTATCAGCGAGTGTTGGCGCACTGGCAGAACGCGCAAGGGACGCCGCGAGTGTTGCTCCAAGATCGCGCCATGATGCGACTCGCCGCGGTCGATGTCCCATCGGGCCGGGTGCTCTGGCGGCAATCCACCGCCGACACGGTCGCTTTGGCGCGATATGCTCAGCGGTCCAACCGGCATTGCATTCTGACGCAGATATTCAACCCCGCTAGCTCCGAGTGTCACCTAACCTATCTGGAGGCCGAGAGTGGTCGAGTCGTGGCGACGCTCAATTCTGTGTTCGATCGCATGTATGACGCGGCGCTGTGCGCCGATGATTCCAACGACGTCTTCCTGCTCACCGGGCCAGCGGGGGAAATCACGTTTGCCAAGAACCTTGCGGGCTTTCGCCTGCAAAGAATTGCCCTAGACGGGCATCGCATTGTCTGGAAGAGAGGCATCTTGAGCCGCGCCTCCGCAAACTACCTGCAACGCTTCCCGAAAACACTCCTTGCCGACGTTGACGGCGATGGCGTAGCTGACTGCGTCGTGCCGGACGATAGCGCCGGCAATGCGCTGCGATTAGTCGCGATTTCAGGCCATGATGGCCGCGAGCTTTGGTCGTGCGCGACCGGAATGACGAGTGACGAGTGGCCTTCCGGTTTGCCCGGCAACGATGCTTGGCCTCTGATGGAGCTTGTCTTAGGTCACGATGGCGCGTCCCAGCTTGTCCTGCTGGACAAACGGGCCTCGGACCAGATTCTGGTTCGACTCTTACAGTTGGCCGACGGGCGCGAGCTTGATTCAAAAGCGTACGCGGGCCAGGCGGATCGCCTTGGACATCTGGCCAACCGGGCAGGGCTTTCAATGCGTGTGGATGGTTCTGGCGACACCGAGCCGACCGTCTCGTTGGTGGTTCCTGAATTCGACGGCAAGGGGCGACTCGCGATCGAGTGTTCTCGACTTCAAGTTCGCGACAACCGGTTTCACGAGATCGGTTCGGCGGTGTACGAGACAGGAGGTCGCGACGTGCAGATGCAGATTGTCTCGGCCGATGCCGCCACCGGCCTCGATCGCATCGTTCTTACGGCCGATTCGCCAACGAGCTATTCGCTGGCGCGATATGGCGGCCGTGACGGCGCGGTTCTTTGGCGGCGAACGCTGGCGGCCGACGCCGGCCACCCATCGCTCGTCGCCACGGACGATGCAAAATACATGATTCTCCGCTCGGACCAATCCGCCATTTTGCTCGACATCGCCACAGGCCAGGACGTTTGCCGCGTTGGACACATACCCTCCGAATGGCCGGAGGTCGCGATCGGCGGGCCTACGCTCTTGATGCACGACAGCACGCCGTACCTCGTCCACCAACAGCGTGATGGCGTGCGCATTACTTCGCCCATCGCCGTGAGTGGCCGTCCCGGATCGAGCGCCACGCCCATCGGCAAACCGCGACACGACCCGCGCCAGTGGCGAAACCCGGTTGGTTCGCCACTGAACATGGCAGACCGTACGCTCACCAATCTCGTCGTGAACTGGGCGCGCGTGGGACTGCAGAGCTTGTTCGGTTTCGTCATTCCACTGGCGGGCATGAGTTGGCTGATTCAAAAGCGCCGGTTCTCGTTGGCGCAGCTTTTGTTGGCGCCGTTGGCGGCCCTGGCATGTTTGATGACCTGGAAGGCGATGTTGACCGAGGTGGCGCCGGCCGGTCGCGCCGGTCAAGAGCCGTGGTTCATTGTTTTGTTCTCCGGCACGATGGTCGTGGCCGAGGCGGCCTTCGTCGCGCGCTGCGTCGCGCGGCGGAGAATTTGGCTCATTGCGCTGCTGGTGGCTTTGGCGGCGGGCCTCACGGCGGCGGTGCAAGGCATTCCGGCACTGCTGGCGACCGAGGACATTCATTATCGCTTTGGGTTCGATCATTTTGTGGCCGGCGTATTTGTGGCGCTCACGGTGCTTTCTCCACCGGCGCTGGTGGCTTGGGGAGTCGTGTCGGCGGTTCGGCGGCGTTTGCGCGGCGAGGGACAGAATGCAGGATGAAGACATTCCCGACGACGCTCTTCACGCCGAGGCGGCGTTGTCGTCAAGCTGGTCGCTGGGGTCGTTGCGGCCGTGGTTGAAGCTGGTCGCCGAGCGCGAGTTGCCGGCCGCGCTGCGTGGGCGCGTGGAAGCGTCGGACATTGTTCAACAAACCCTGCTCGACGCCTGGCGCGGATTGCAAGGTTTTCGCGGCACCACGCACGCCGAACGCCTGGCGTGGCTGCGCATGATCTTGCGCCGCGTCGTTTTGCAGCAACGACGCGCGCACTTCGGCACGCAAAAGCGCGCCGGCGAATGCCTGCAAAGCGAGCTGGATTTGACCGATTCACGCATCGGACAGTTGGCCGGCGGCGACACGCCCACGCCCGACGAGCAAGCCGTGGCGAACGAAACCTCGCTCTTGTTGGCCGAGGCGCTGGAAACGCTCTCGGCGGAAGATCAGCAGCTTATTCGCCTGCGGCATTTCGACGAGTTGAGCCACGACGAGATCGCCGTTCGATTGGGTTGCTCGCCCGCCGCGGCGCGCATGCGTTGGGTGCGGGCGTTGCGCCAGTTGCGCGCGCGGCTTGTCGGTTAAAACGCATTGAGCCGACGGCGACGAAACAAGCCATTTGGTTTCAGGATGATTTCCATATAGAATAAGCGGCCTGAAAGGCCCGCTCAAATACTTAACGGCCCGTGCGGCGTGAGCGCAGGGCAACCGCCGGAGAAGACAAATGCAATTTCGACCGCTGGGAAACACGGGCCTCAATCTCTCTTGGTTGAGCTATGGAGCTTCGTCGCTGGGCCAGGAATTTCGTCCGGTCGATTTGAACGAAGCGATTCGCTCGGTGCATGTCGCGCTCGATCTGGGAATGAACTTCATCGACACGTCGCCATACTATGGCCGCGGGTTGAGTGAATGCCTGTTGGGCGTGGCGCTGCGCGGCGTGCCGCGCGATCGCTATTTTCTTGGCACCAAGCTAGGTCGCTATGCTCCAAAACATTTTGATTTTTCGCCGCGGCGCGTCGTGGAAAGCGTCGATCTCAGCCTGGAACGCCTGGGCGTCGATTATCTCGACGTGATTCTTTGCCACGATATTGAGTTTGTCGAGATGTCGCAAATCGTGTCAGAAACACTGCCGGCGCTGGAAAAAATCCGCGCCCAGGGCAAAGTGCGGTTCATCGGCGTCAGCGGTTATCCGCTGAACATTTTTCGCTACGTGCTCGACCGCGCGCCTTTGGATGTGATGCTCTCCTACAACCATTACACGCTGCAAAACGCCATGCTGGCCGACCTCGTGCCGTATCTGAAGCAAAAGAACGTGGGCATCATGAACGCCGCGCCGTTCTCCGCGCGGTTGCTCACCAACGCCGCGCTGCCGGCCTGGCACAAATCGACCGCGGAGGTCCGAGCCATCTGCCGCCGCGCCGCGGAGCATTGCGCCTCGCGCGGCGCCGACATCGCCCAGCTTGCCTTGCAGTATTCCATCGCGCACCCCGACATGACGACTTGCATCGTCGGTTCGGCCAATCCAGATAATGTTCGCAAATGGGTGCAATGGTCGCAGACAGCAATCGACGAGCGGTTGCTGGCCGAAGTGCTCGACATTCTGCGGCCGATTCATAATTGGTTTTACCCCGAAGGCCGGCCCGAGAATGGAGATCGAACCGGGTGAAGGGGGACAAGGAGACAAATTGCAAAATGCAAAACGCAAATTGACGCAAGCGGAAATCCCTCATCCCTCACCCCGCCACCAACCGATGAAAGCCATCTCTCTCGAAGCCCCTCAACACCTCAAACGCATCGACGTGGCCGCGCCGGAGAAGCCGGGGCCGGGCGAAGCTCTGGTGCGCGTGCATAACGTGGGCATCTGCGGCACCGATATCAGCGGCTATCTGGGCAAAATGCCGTTCTTCAGCTACCCGCGCATCCCCGGCCATGAACTGGGCGTGGAAGTGCTGGCGGTCGCCGACGACGTGAGCGGCGTCAAGCCGGGCGATCGCTGCTCGGTCGAACCGTATATCAATTGCCAGAACTGCTATGCCTGCCATCGCGGGCACACCAACTGCTGCGAGAATCATCAAACGCTCGGCGTGCATTGCGACGGCGGCCTGCGACCGCGTTTTTTGCTGCCCGCTCGCAAGCTGCATATATCGAGGAAACTGAGCTTTGAACAGCTCGCGCTGGTCGAAACTCTGGCTATCGGCTGCCACGCGGTCGACCGTTCGGGCCTGAAGGCCGAGGAATCGTGTTTGATCGTCGGCGCCGGTCCCATCGGTTTGGCCACGCTCGAATTCGCCCGGCTAACCGGGGCCAAGATCATCATGCTGGACGTCAACGCCGGGCGGCTCGATTTCTGCCGGAAGGTGATGGGCGTGAAGCACACGATCGTGTTGTCGGAAAAAACAGAGCACGAGCTGCGCGATTTGACCAACGGCCATCTGCCCGACGTGGTGATCGACGCCACCGGCAACAGCGGTTCGATGTCGAATGCGTTTGGCCTCATCACGCACGCCGGGCGGTTGGTGTTCGTGGGCATTACGACCGATGAAGTCCGTTTCCGCCATGCGTTGTTCCATCGCCCGGAAGGCACGTTGCTTTGCTCGCGCAACGCCTTGTCCAAGGATTTCGCCCGCATTATCGAGTTGATCGAGGCGGGCCAACTGGACACCGGCCCCTGGATCACGCATCGCACCGGATTTGACGAATTGATTGACGTGTTTCCCAGCTACACGCGCCCAGAAACCGGCGTCATCAAGGCGGTGGTGGCGGTGGATGAGCACTAATCCGCGTCGGGCCATCCACCAAATAATTATCGCCGTGTATCCGCCGTTTGACGCACGCGGTCGAGAATGTTTTGGTAGAGGTCGACATACTGCTTGGCACTGCGGCCCCACGACCAGTCTTGCCGCATGCCATTGAGAACGATTTGCGACCAAAGCGCGGGCTGGCGCCAGGCATCGATGGCTCGCTTCAGGTTTTCAGCCAAAGCCAGGGCCTCGTAGGCTCGGAAGGTAAAGCCCGTGGCGGTTCCCGCGGCCAAGGTCTGTTCGTTGGAGTCGGTCACCGTGTCCGCCAGACCACCGGTGGCCCGCACCACGGGCGGCGTGCCATAGCGCAGGCTGTAAAGTTGGTTCAGCCCGCACGGCTCGAAGCGACTGGGCATGAGGAAGATGTCCGCGCCGGCCTCAATGCGATGGGCCAGCGGGTCGGAAAAGGCAAGCCGGACGGCGGCCTTCTGCGGAAAACGCTCGGCGAACGTCGTGAGCAGTTGCTGATATTTTGGCTCGCCGGTGCCAAGCACCACCCATTGCACGTCGCTGGCGCGCAGCCAGTCTTGCATGACGCTGGTGACCAGATCGAGCCCCTTCTGATCCACCAGGCGACCAATGAACCCGACGAGGGGAACATTCGGGTCTTGCGGCAAGCCAAGTTCCGCCTGCAACGCCGCTTTCGCCGCCGCCTTGCCAGCGACAAAAGTGCGCTGGTTGTATTGCGTCGACAGGTGCGTGTCGATGGCCGGATCCCAAAGGTGATAATCGACACCGTTGACAATGCCCGAGAGCACGTCGCGGCGTTGCTGCAAAACGCCCTCCAGCCCGCAGCCCAGCGGCGCGGTTTGAATCTCGTCGGCATAACGCGGACTGACGGTGTTGATCCAATCGGCGAAGACCAGCCCCGTTTTCATCAGGTTAAGCTTGCCGTAAAACTCCATTTGGTGCCAATTGAAGTATTTCCAGTCCAGCCCGGTCAGCAGCATGTCCCAATGCCAGAACACTCCCTGATAAGAAAGGTTGTGGATGGTGAAGAGCGAGGCGATCGACTCGTAGCCCGGCAGATTGCGATATTCGGTTTTCAGATACGCCGGAATCAACCCCGTCTGCCAATCGTTGGCATGGACGACGTCGACGTGCAACCGCAGCAGGCGAATGGCCTCCAGCACGGCGCGACAGAAAAAGACGAACCGCTCGCAGTTGTCGACATAGTCGGAGCCATTGTGGCTGTAGAGCTCGTCGCGGTGATAGTAATCGTCTTGCTGAACCAGATAGACCGGCACGTCGCCGTTGGGCAGGCTGCCGCGCAGCAGGCGGCCGGTGACCGTCTTGCTGCCGATGGGTACGCTGACTTCGACGTTGGTTGGTTCCAGCGGCTGCCCAACCTCCAGCGCGCGGCTATACGCGGGAATGAAGACATAAGGTTGGTGTCCAAGCCGCGCCAGTTCGACGGGCAAGGCCGCGATCACGTCGGCCAATCCACCCGTCTTGGCGAACGGCACCGCTTCGCTTCCGGCTAAAAGTATGTTCATGGCAGGTCTAAGCTAGCAAACGATGGACGAAATTCAAACGCGCGGTGTTCAATCTTATCCAGTTTAGCTGAACGACGCCTGTGGAACTATCACCAACCGCCGCCGCGACGCACGTTCTGGCCCGCGGCGGGTGCGATCTTCACGCCTGTGCGGACCTTGACGATTTATCGGCATGGAATGGCTGTCCGCAAACCTACGCAACGCCCCGCGCAGGAACGCAGCGGCGATCCGTTTGCAGTTCCCCCGAAAGTGGCTTACGCAATTCGCGAAATCGCGCTGTGCAGTTCGCGCAGGAGGTGGTCGATATCGTCAGCCGTGTTGTAGCCATGAATCGCCACGCGCAATCGCCCGGCATGGCTCATGACATGAATTTGTTGCTCGCGAAGATGGCGCTGAATCTCATCGGCTTTTGGGTGCCGGAAGGCGAGTATGCCGGCGAGGTGATCGGGATCGTCGGGCGAGAGCAACTCAACGGGAAGTTTTTTGAGCCCTTCGAGGCAGGCCAGCACCAGCGGCCGCGCGTGCCGGTCGATGGCCGCGATGCCCGTTTGTTGGATATAGTCGAGCGCCGCGCGAATCGCATAAACGGCGGGAAAATTGGGCATACCCACGGTGAAGCCCGCCGCGCCCGCTCGGCTGACGGCGCGATCGAACCGCTCGGCGCCGAAGGCATCTTGCAGGTTGAACCAACCGCCCGCCGGCACGGTCCAGTCGGCGGCGCGCGCGGCGGGCACGCCCACCAAGCCGCCGCCGTGCGACGCCAGAATCCATTTGTGCGTGCTGCTCACAATCAGATCGACATCGCTGAGATCCAACGGCACGCGGCCCAGCGCCTGAGTCACGTCGAGAGCCACCAGCGCCGGGGAGTGTTTCCGCACCGCGGCCAACACATCACGCAGCGGCAGCATGAACCCATTGAAGAAACTGACCAGCGAGGAAGTCACCAGGCGTGTCGTGGGCCGCAGCAGCGGCGTCAGGTCTTCCACACGCAAGGCCCCCGCGCGGTGACGCCAGACGCGCACCGTGGCCGGACATCCGCTTTGCAACCAAGGCGTGGCGCCGGCCGGAAAATCAAGGTCGTTGATCACCACCTCGTCCCCCTCGCTCAAGCGCAGGGCCAGCGCCGCCAGGTTAAACGCCTCGGAAGAACAGGAGCAGATCGATACCTCATCGGCCGCAAGGCCGAACACTTTGCCGAGCGACTCCTTGGCCGCGTTCCATTGTTTGAAGTGGGCGTCTCGACCGTCCATTCCCAACAGTTTGTCGGCCGCGTACTGATGCAGAGCCTCCACCACGGCGGTGGGCGGAATGCCTTCCGCCGCCGTGTTCAGGTAGGTGATGCCGTGGAGTGAGGGGAAGTCGCGCTGGCGTGTTTCTATGGAAAGCATGCCGCGATTATACGCCCCGGCGACACGCCTTCGCAATTCTCACCCCCCCGCCAAATTGCTCAGACTCGCATCGCGTTGGCTGAGCGTGTATCATTTTCTGAATGAGCGATGAAATCTACAGTCCGGGTTTGGAAGGCGTGGTGGCGGGCGAAACCGCCGTCAGCACGTTGGCCGAGGGTTTGCAATACCGCGGCTACGCCGTTGAGGAACTGGCCGCGGAGGCGACTTTTGAGGAAGTGGCCTACCTTATTCTGCGCGGCGAGTTGCCCAACGCCGCGGAACTGGTGGCTTTTCAAAAACGCCTGCGCGAGGCGCAGGCTGTTGAGCCCGCGATTCTCGATCTACTGCGCCCCTTGCCGGCCCAGGCGCCGCTGATGGACGTGATGCGCAGCGCTGCCAGCTTGCTTGCCCACTGGGACGCCGATGTGGCCGACAACAGCCACGAGGCCAACGTGCGCAAGGCGGAGCGGATGGTGGCGCAGTTGCCCGTGTTGATGGCGGCGCGCCAGCGGCTGCAGTCGGGCAAAGAGCCGGTCGCGGCGGACGAAAAACTCTCGTTGGCCGGAAACGTGTTGTGGATGTTGAACCGCGCGCTGCCGTCGCCGCGCGCGGTCAAAGCGATGGACGTCTCGCTGATCTTGTACGCCGAGCATGAGTTCAACGCCTCGACGTTCACCGCCCGTGTCGTAGCCTCGACGTTAAGCGACCTGCACTCGGCCATTACGGCGGCCATCGGCGCATTGAAGGGGCCGTTGCACGGCGGCGCCAACGAGCGTGTGATGGAAGTGCTGGCCGAAGTCGGCAGTTCGGCCAATGCCGAGCGATGGGTGCGGGAAGCATTGGCCGCCAAACGCCGAATTATGGGATTTGGCCACCGCGTTTATAAAACCGGCGATCCGCGCGCCGTCTATTTGAAAGCACTTTGCGGCGAATTGGCCCACGAAACGGGCCACGAAGACATGGAACGCATGGCCGAAGTGATCGAGAGCGTCGTCGTGCAAGAGAAGAAGCTGCCGCCCAATCTCGATTGGCCCAGCGCCCGGCTGTATCACTATCTGGGATTGCCGGTGGATCTCTATACACCGCTGTTTGTGATTAGCCGCGTGACCGGCTGGAGCGCGCACGTCATCGAGCAACTTGACAACAATCGGCTGATTCGCCCACGCTCGCGTTATACGGGTCCGCCACGACGCAAGCTCGTGCCGCTGGCGGATCGCGACTAAAAAGTGGCGCCAGTAGGGACTCAATTGCTTTCTCTTCAGCTTGCCCCAAAACCCCGATAAAAACAGCTTGCGATGGCCGACTTCGATGGCGCGTGGAAAGAAGCCTTGGACACGCTGTTTGAGCCATTGATGGCGTTCACTATAATCAAAGGGTGGCCGGCTTCGCGGTCTTGGGCGATGCCCAGCCGGGGTGGCGGCCCGATCGGTTCGCCTATGAGCTTTTGGACACCGAACTCGGTTACCGCTTCTCCACTGTAAAACTGCTCGATTATGGGCGCGATGAGGCGGCGCTCGATGCGAGCGTGAACCCGATCTCCGCGGTGGTATTAGCGCACTTGAAAACGCTGCAAACCGCTCACGATGCCGAATCGCGGCGCGTGGCGCAGGTGCGGTTGGTGAAGGGCCTTTACCAGCGCGGCTATAATGCGGCGCAGGTACGTCAATTATATCGGTTAATGGAGATGATGATGGCCTTGCCAGCGCCCCTCGCGAAGCTGGCGTGGAAGGACATCTATGATTTTGAAAAGGAGAAAGGTATGACTTTTATCACTACCCCAGAACGTGTTGCCCGCGAAGAAGGACTCGAAGAAGGACTCGAACAAGGACTCGAACAAGGACGCGAAGAAGGCCTCTTGGAGGGAATCGAGTCGCTGCTGGAGCTTCGCTTCGCGGCCGAGGGCCTGGCGCTGATGCCTGAAATCCGACAGATTCGGGATGCCGAGGTGCTGCGGCAGGTTTTGGCCAGGGCCAAACATGCCGCTAGTCCAGACGACGTACGACAAGTGTGGGCGAACCGCTAACGTGGCCCTGGCAAAACCCATAATAGCACACAAGAACGACTCCCAAACAAAACGATGAGCAATGTTCGCGATTTTGGCGCTGCCGGCGACGGCAGGCACGACGATTCGGATTCCATTCAACACGCCTTGACCGACGGCGATGGCAGGCTTGAGTTTCCGCCGGGCAACTATCTGCTCACACGCACGATTACCGTCGAACTGGCCGAGAAAGGCCGTTTCGCCATCGATGGATCCGGCGGAACGGCCAAAATCATCATGACTGGCGAAGGCCCCGCGTTTCATCTGATCGGCACGCACGACAAGTCGGCCGCGCCCGACGGATTCAAGCCGGGCGTCTGGTCGCATGAACGGCTGCCGACCGTGGCCCACATCGAAATCGAAGGCCGCCATCCACGGGCCTCGGGCTTCTGGCTCTACCGCACCATGCAGACGACCTTCGCCGGCGTGTTGTTGCGAGAGCTTGAAGACGGCATTCGCGTCTTCGACCGTGCCCGCAACCTGCTCATCTCGCACTGTCATATTTACAACAACCGCGGCATCGGCGTGTTTCTTGATCGCGTCAATCTGCACCAGGCGATTATTACGGGGTCACATATCAGCTATTGTCGCCGTGCGGGTATCAAGATCGTCGGTTCTGAAGTGCGCAACCTGCAAATCACCGGCAATGACATCGAGTACAATTACGACCTGGCCAACAAAGACTGCGCCGACGTCATCATCGACGCCACGGCCGATGG
>DASVGM010000754.1:0-4428 GCA_036379555.1 Pirellulales bacterium
ATCATTGCCGGCCTGATACTCCGTTTCGCCGACCTCGAACAGCGCTTCCGCCGCCAATGGGCTGTCAGCATACTCCTTGGCCAAACGGCGAAAAGCATCTGTCGCTTCTTCGCCGCGGTCGAGCGATCGCAGCGCAATCGCCATTTCATACAACACCTTGTCGCCGCCCGTGAAAGCCGGGCTTTGATCGAGAATCGCGCGAAACGTCCGCGCCGCTTCCTCGGTTCGGTTGAGTCGGGCCTGGCACACTCCCAGCACATACTGAGCGCCTTGTTTGTCGTCGCCGGCGGGGTCGCTCTGCAAATAGGCATGCACGTCGTCGAGAGCCGGGGCGAATTCTTTCAACTCGACACGCGCCAGGCCGCGTGCGAACCTGGCTCGCGGCGCCAACTCGCCGGCGGCATCTTTGGCCAACAAGGTATCGAGCGCCTCGACCGCCCCGGAGAAATCGCTCGTGGTGATCCGCACCCACGCGAGGCCATACAGAGCCTTGGGCGCCAGCGGACTATCGGGAAACTTTTGGCCGACACTGGTGTAAACGTCAGCCGCCTCGCCGTAGCGTTTTAATTCGTAAAGCGCCGTAGCTTGCCGAAACAAGGCCACGTCGGCATCGGCAAAGCCGGGCCGCGCCGCGGCCGCGGCAAACCATTTTGCGGCTTGTTCGTAATCTTTTTGCGCGAACAGTGTCTCGCCCCGTCGCAGCGTTACTTCAGCCGTCTGCGGGCCGGTGGGAAACCGCTTCAGGTAGGCGTCGTAGTTGGCGCCCGCGGCGGTCGCCTGGCCCAACTCCTCGTGCGCCACGCCCACGGCATACAAGGCGTCGGGCACAAGCGCGTTGTTGGGATGCTTCGCGATCAGGCGGGTGTAGGCTTCGACCGCTTCGGCCTTTTTGCCGGAGGCATTGAGGGCCTCGGCCAGAAAAAAGGTGGCCTGCGGAGTCTCCTCGCGATTGGGGAACAGCTTTAGATATTTGGCCAAATTATCAGCCGCTTTGGCGTAAAACTCGGTCTGGCCGTCCGCGGCCAGATTGTACTGGGCTAGGCCCAAATGCAACCATGCGGTTTCCCTGGCGTCGGACTTCGGGTGGGCGGTGATGACCTGGATAAAAGTCGCGGTCGCCGCAGTGAAGTTTTTGTCTCCAAATTGGCAGATGCCCAGATTGCAGAGCGCGTCGGCCGCCCGTGAATCGGAGGCATGATTCTTGAGAAACTCCGCCCATTTTTCGGCGGCTGGCCCAAAATGCTTCCGCTCTTGCAGCGCTTTGGCAATGGTGAACTGTCGCAGGGCTGAACCTGCTTCACTTTTGCCGGGTTCGGCGGCGGCGTTGGAAAGGCCGACTGCGAAAGCGGCCAGCAGCGCGGCCAGGCGCGCGCAAACGCAACCTGAGTATCTTGTGGGTCGGCTTGCGTTCATCTCGCCTACGTCTCCATGTTCGCTGTTTTCTCAACTGTTTTCGGCGCCGACTCAATTATACTGTCGTCGGGAGAAAACCCTACGTCTGGCCACGAGCATCCCGCGCGCGGCCGTTTGAGGCAAATAACCTCAAAGGACGCATCCACTGATGAACAATCCTGGGAAAACCGCCATGCGCATCGCCCATTGTCAGCTTGAATCGAAGTACGACGACTTTGAGACGAACCTCGGCAAAGTGATCGCCGGCCTCGAACAAGCCGACCGCGAACGGGCTCAAATCGTTTGTTTCCCGGAATGTTTTTTGACCGGCTATCCCGATACAGAGGAACTGGCGCGGAAGAACGCCTTCGCGGCCGACTCGGCCGAAATGACGCGCGTGCTCGACCAGACCGCGCGGTTTGAAGCCACGGTAATCGTGGGCTTCAACGAGTTGCGCGGGGGCGATCTTTACAATACCGCCTTGGTGGCGCACAAGGGCCACCTACTGGGCGTTTACAGCAAGTGTTTCGCTTACCAGCCGTTTCACAAGCAAGGACGCGAGTTTCCTGTGTTCGATCGCGACGGCGTGAAATTCGGCGTGGTGATCTGCGCCGATGGCGGCTACATCGAGCCCAGCCGGATTCTCGCCCTCAAAGGAGCGCGCATCATTTTTTCGCCGCATTTCAATTACATCGCGAAGGAATCGCTCATCGGGCACTTTCAGCATGTGCGCGCCGATCATGTGGCCAGGGCCGTGGAGAATTGCGTGTACTTCGTGCGAGGCAACAATGTCGTTTTGCGCAAAGAGCCCGCCATCACGCGCTACGAAGGCGTCGGTTATGGAGACAGTTACATCGTTGATCCCCACGGTGAGATCGTGGTCCGCAGCCGACGCCATCGCGAAGATTTTATCTTCGCCGACCTTGATCTCTCCATTCAAGACCGTAACTGGGGTGTCGGCCGCTCACGTTACAGCCTGCGTGAATTACAAACACAGCTTTCGCAAGCCTTGCAGGAAGCTGTTTGACTCCTGACATGCGATCCGCATTAGGCGAGCGCTGAAAAACGCTTGCCTTTCAGACCTGAATAATCGAAAACAGGGATTCGGCGAAGCTGTACGCCGGCCAGACTTCTCACGAAGTCTGCTACGGGCCAATGAGCCATCCGGACTAAATCGAGCGGTCGCGGCGGTTCCAGGTCAGAATTCACACACCGAGAGAAAATATCGTGTTGAGCCTGTGCGATAGCGATCGACGTTGCGGCCGGCGCGAGTTTTTGCGTATCGGCGGGCTGACGTTGGGCGGCTTATCCCTGACCGATCTGCTGGCGGCCCGTGCCGCCGCCGCCGAACAAGCGCGACTTGTCACCGACAAATCGGTGATTTTTCTCTTCCTGCACGGTGGGCCAAGCCAATTTGAAACATTCGATCCGAAAATGTCGGCCCCCGCCGAAGTGCGCAGCGCCACCGGCGAACTCGCCACGCGCATTCCCGGCCTCACGTTTGGCGGCACGTTTCCGCGCCTGGCCGCGCTGGCCGATAAGCTGACGATCGTGCGGTCGTTCGCAACCGGCGACGGCAACCACGACATCAAGCCGATTGTCTCACGCGATTCGTTGGGAGCGAATCTCGGCTCGATCTACAGCCGCGTCGGCGGCGCCAATCGTGCGGCCACGGGCATTCCCGCCAACGTGGCTCTCTATCCGCAGGCCGTCGATGCCGAATCTCTGCCGGCGGTGAAAAATTTTGGCGATTTTGAGGCGACCGGCACGCTGGGCAAAGCCGTCGCCCCATTTGTGCCCAGCGGCAAGGGCGAGATGCAACAAGCGATGCGGTTGGCGCTGCCGCTGGCCAGGCTCGACGATCGCCGTTCGATTCTCAGCCAAATTGATCGCGTGCGCTGGCAAGCCGATGCCGGCCTGCTCGACGGCCTCGACCGTCTGCGCGAGCAGGCTTATCGCGTGATCTTGGGCAGCGTGGCCGATGCTTTCGACGTCGGCAAAGAAGATGCCGCCACCCTGGCCCGGTACGACACCAGCACGCTGATCCGACCGGAGGCGATCAGCCGGCGGTGGAACAATCATCGCAACTATCGCGACCATTCGCAAACCTTGGGAAAGCTGCTGCTTTTGGCGCGGCGGCTCTGCGAGGCGGGCTGCGGCTTCGTGACGGTGACCACCAGCTTCGTCTGGGACATGCACGCCGACGTGAACAATGCCGATGTGGTCGAGGGGATGGGATACATGGGTATGCCGCTTGATTATGCGCTGGCGGCCTTGATTGAAGACCTCGAAGCGCGCGGCCTCGACGATCGCGTGTTGGTGGTGGTCTGCGGCGAGATGGGCCGCACACCACGTTTGAACGCGCGCGGCGGCCGCGATCATTGGGGTAATCTGGCGCCGCTGTTGCTTTACGGCGGCGGCTTGCCAAAAGGGCGCGTCATCGGGCAATCGACGCGCAACGGCGGCGAGCCGCTGAGCGACCGCGTAACAATCAAGAACCTGTTGGGCACGGTGCTGCAAACGCTGTTGAACACGGCCGAAGTGCGCATCACACGCGGCGTGCCTAGCGAAATCGACCGTTTGCTTGCCGATGCCGAACCGATCGCCGGGTTGATCTGACCCTATTCCCAATCGCCGCTTTGCAAGCTGCCCTTCTAGGCGTTATGCTACCGCCATGCCGGTAAAGCGTAAAAAAGCGAGCACTTCCTTCCTGTTTCAAACCGACGCGATCGTCAAAGGGCGCCTTATTCCAATCGATGCCGACCTAACGGGGCATCGGCTGTACTACGATCACCCCAATGGCAAGCTGTACCAGGGCGACTGTGTCGATTGGCTCGCGTCGCTCGCCGCTGATTCGGTCGATTTGGTTTTCGCCGATCCTCCGTACAACATCAAGAAGGCCGCATGGGATACCTTTGAGAGTCAGGAAGCCTACGTCGAATGGTCGCTGCGCTGGATCAAGCAGGCGGCGCGCGTTGTCAAGCCCTCGGGATCGATGTTTGTGTGCGGTTTTTCAGAGACCCTGGCGGATCTCAA
>DASVGM010000755.1:0-2159 GCA_036379555.1 Pirellulales bacterium
CTACGGGCACACCATTTATGGCTGGGCGCGCCGCTTGACGCCGGAGTGTGGCCCGCGAGACGCCAGCAGGCTATTGCAGCTTGTTGAGCTGGCTTACCGTTACGATCCCGAAGCCGGCCTGCGCACGCGCGACTTTATCGAACGAGTGCGTAGCGAGCACGTCGAGGCGCCCACGCCGGCCGACGTGCGTGTCATGACCATCCATAAGTCGAAGGGGCTGGAATTCGACATCGTCGTCTTGCCGCAACTCGACGTCAATCTTATCGGACAAACCCCGCCGGTGCTGGTGGGCCGGCCCGACGCCGTCGCGCCGATCGATTTCATCTGCCGCTACCCTAATGAGTCGCTGCGCAGGCTGCTGCCGCAAAAGGCGCTCGACGCCTACGAGCGTTACGGCAAGCAGGTTCTCCGTGAGTCGCTCTGCGTGCTCTACGTGGCCTTGACCCGGGCCATTCACGCCTTGCACGTGATCGTGGCGCCGGCGAAGAAGAACGAGAAGAGCCTGCCCGCGACCTTCGCCGGCTTGCTCCGGGCGGCATTGGCCGGCGGCGTGCCCGCGGATGCCGAAACGGTGCTCTACGAGCATGGCAATCCGCTCTGGCATGAGAAGCTCGCTGATTCGACCAAGCCGCGCGCTTCCGCTGTCGAAACGCCGCGCCCTGCGGCGTTGAAAGTGGCTTGGGCGCCGACACCCAAGCTGCGCCGGCGCGGGCTCGACCGCGAAAGCCCCTCGGCGCGGGCGCACTCCGCCAAGGTTGAATTGGCCACGCTGATGGCGCTGGATGACGGCCGCGCGGCCAGCCGGGGCAGCGTCTTTCATGCCTGGTTCGAGCGAATTGAATGGCTTGACAGTACCGAACCAGATGGCGCGGACCTTGACGAAGCCGCAATGCGGCGTATCGGCGCGCGCGTGGGTGCATCGCCGGAGGATCTTGCCGAGTGGCTGGCGCAGTTCCGCGCCAAGCTGCAAAACCCGGGCTTGCGGAGCGTTCTCTCGCGCGGCACGTATCTGACGCCGCGAACGGCGCCTTGGGCCGGCCGCCCCAAGATCGCCGGCGAGTTGGCCGGCGGCCCGCCGGTCTTGGAAGTTTTTCGCGAGCGGCCGTTCGCCGTCCGCCTGCGCGATACGCTTTTGAACGGCACGTTCGATCGGCTGGTGCTGGCACGCGCCCAACCGGCGGCGGCCGGTAAAGATGGCAATCAACTGCGCGGCGGAAAGCTGGTCGCCGTCGAGGTGCTCGACTTCAAGACCGACGCGCTGGCGCCGGATGATCCAAAGGCCATCGACAAAATCGTCGAGCGCTATCGCCCGCAATTATCGGCCTATCGCGAGGCGGTCTGCGGCATGTTTGCCCTGCCGGCGGATCGCGTCATGACGCGGTTGGTGCTGTTGGAAGCCGACGAGGTCCGGGAGGTTGTCGATTCGCATGAATGATGACTCGGCCGAGTTGAAACTTTTGTCGCGTTTGCATTACGCGCTGGGCGCTTTGACGAGCCTGTGCGCGTTGGCGGCCATACCATTTATTTGGGGCGGTTCGTTGGCCATCGAGCAAGTATCGGCCGGAGCGCTTGACCAGGAGCTCGCCGGTCTCGTACTACTGACGATGGGCGTCTCAATCGCGGTACTTTGCCTGGTGCATGCCGCGGTGCTGGTCTACATCGGCCTGCTCATTCGGTCATGCCGTCGATGGCTGCTGGTGGTGGTTTTTTCGGGATTTCACGCGATGAATGTTCCTTTTGGCACTGCGTTGAGCGTTTACACGCTGATCGTGCTTTTTCGCGACAGCGTGAAGGGGAAATTTGCCGCGGGAAAGAGCGGGCCTTAGACCGCGAGGGCACAAGGATGAAATGTCTGTACGGTCGGGGTGATCGCGGTTTGTTTCTGCCCGCGTGCGCTGTAAGATAGCAGTACAGGTTCTTTTTGAAGTATGGCGGTCGGCAATTCAAGGAACGCGACAAATGGCGATCGTAACCGAACAGCGAGTTCCGCCGCTCAGGGCGGGCGACGAATTGACGCGCGAAGAGTTTTTGCGCCGCTGGGAAGCCGATCCGACCATTAAATTCGCCGAATTGATTGGAGGAACCGTCTACATGCCTTCGCCCGTTTCCGCCGAGCACGGCGGCATGGATGGCCACGTTGGCGCCTGGCTGAGTGTTTA
>DASVGM010000756.1:0-3910 GCA_036379555.1 Pirellulales bacterium
TCAATGGAGCTTGCGGTGCGGCGCGGCAAAGAATTGCTGGTCGAACTGATTGGCCCGGATGGGCGACCGGTCGCCAAGGTCAAGATCGCCTCACGCGAAGCGGCCATACCCGTATCGGGGCGACTGGCGTCACATCTGTCGAACGAGACACCGCTACGTTTGCGTGGCTGTGTGCCGGGCAAGGCGTATCGTCTGCTTATCGGTACGCCCGACGCCGAACTGGGTGCCGTGGCCGACGTGACGTGCGACCCGGCAAACGGGCCGGTGAAAGTTCCGCTACAGCCCACCGGCACGTTGCGCGGCACGTTGGTCTATGCCGACGGCAGCCCCGCCGACGACATCCATACCTTCTTGCACTTTGACGACGGGGCGCCCCGGCCCAAGAAGCAAGCGGAGTCGCTACACGGCCTGCCGTTCTACAACAACGTGATGCCGTATCACTCGAAAACGTC
Organism: Pirellulales bacterium; assembly: GCA_036379555.1. Classification (GTDB taxonomy): domain Bacteria; phylum Planctomycetota; class Planctomycetia; order Pirellulales; family JAICIG01; genus DASSFG01. The sequence continues at coordinate 453 of DASVGM010000756.1, forward strand.
GAGCGTCACCAACGCGGAAGGCGAATTCGAGATTCGCGGCATCGTGTCCGGCATCTATTTGTATTTGGACGTGAATTACCAGTTTGCCTCGGACGAACGCCCCGGCGGGATGATTGAGCCGGGCAAAACGCTCGATTTGGGAAAGCTTGTTATTAAACCGTAGGGTGGGCATTGCCCACCATGAACTCTCAACCATGCACAACGCCACATTCCTAACGCAACCGCACGAGGCTTGGGCGCCCTACCGGCCCGGCGACGAAGAACCTTGGGACGAGCGTCGCGTGGCGCATCTGCACCGCCGGGCGGGTTTCGGCGCCGGTTGGAAAACGATCGCGCGCGACGTGGCCGCCGGCCCGGCCGAATCGATCGCGCGCGTGCTTCAAGGCGACGAACACTGCCCCGATGGCCGGCCCGTCGCCGACTTTGAGAGTCTCGCCGCGGCGATGGACCGTTCGTTCGATCAGCAGCCGTCGCTGGCGCGGTTGCAGGTCGCGTGGCTTTACCGTTTCGTCTATGCGCCGTTTCCGTTGCGCGAAAAGATGACGCTCGCCTGGCACACTCATTTTGCCACGAGCTTCGCCAAGGCCGACACCCGTGCTTTGGCCGAGCAGAACCGCGCGCAGCGGGAATTATGGCGGGCGCCCACCAGCCGACTGCATCTGCGCATGCTGCGCGATCCGGCGATGCTCGTCTGGCTTGACGGCGTCAATAGCCAAAAGGAGCAGCCCAACGAAAACCTTGGCCGGGAATTTCTTGAGTTGTTCGCCTTGGGCGAAGGCAACTACAGCGAGCAAGACGTCAAGGAAACGGCCCGCGCATTGACGGGCTGGCAGCGCATGGTTGACAACGACAAGTTGCGCCGGCTGCCGTCGCGGCACGACGCGGGCGTCAAAACGCTATTGGGAGAAACCGGCGCTTGGACCGACGAAGACGTGGTTCGCATCGCCTGCCGGCAGCCCGCCGCGGCGCGGCACATCGCGCGGCGGCTGTGGCGGACGTTCATCGCCGATGGCGTCGAACCGACGCCCGAACTGCTCGAAGCGCTGGCCGCGGCCATGCGCGTGCCCGGTGATGTTGACGTGGCCAAGGGAATTGAAACCGTGCTCCGCAGCCGGCTTTTCCATTCGGTCGAGTGTCGAAGCTGGCGTGTGGCCAGCCCGGTTGAGTACGCGGCCTGCGCGTTGCGGTCGTGCGAAGCGCTGGCGCCGTGTCCTGATTTGATGGACGTCAACCTATTCCTTAACCGCATGGGTCAGCAATTGTTTGAGCCGCCCAACGTGGCCGGTTGGCCGGGCGGGCTTGAATGGCTGCGTGGCCCGACGATTGTGGCACGAGCGAACTTCGCCGCCTGGCTGGCCGCCGGCGACGCTGGCGTTTCGCCCGATCATTTTCTTTCGGTCGCCCGGCGTCACAAGTGGACCGGGCCGGCCGAATGGCTCGACCGGTTCAGCTTGCTCTTGGCACCTGTGCCGTTGCCGCCGGCGCGTGCGGCGTCGATCGTCGCCGCAGCGAAAGCGATCGCCGATCCGGCCAAGTCGTGTGCGGAAGTTGTTAAACAGATTCTCAGTTCTTCGGCGGGGCAACTAGGTTAGTTTATGGACTCACATCAACCCGAAGCGCAGGTTTTGATGTTGCGCTTTCGACCCCTGCCAGCTTGCCTGGCAGGTGAAGAAGTTTGGTGGGCTAAGAGGCGCGTCCCGCCACGACCCTCTGTCCGCCGTCTACCCTGTGTCGGCCGCCACAGGGTAGACGGCAAAACAACAATGCTTCGGCCAAGTCATTTTAGCCGGTCAAACTTACGCTCCTGCCGGGCAAGCCGGCGAGGGGGCGGTTGGTTTGGGGCGGAATGCGCAACTTCAGAAATCGCAAGCGTGGAACGCAGGACGTCTTTAACGAACCGCCGTCCCGAGCAACGATGAAAACTTGGAAGTCGATCTAATCCATAACCCAAAGAGGTTTTACCATGTTCTCTCGTCGTCAATTCATCGCGCACGCCGGGCTGAGCGGCGGCCTCGTTTGTTTAGGAAACGTATCACCGCCGGCCTGGGCGAAAGCCGCCGCGGCCGAGCGCGCCGGCGGCGCCGGCCGAATGCTGGTCGTGGTTGAACTTGACGGCGGCAACGACGGCCTGAACACCGTCGTTCCCTACGCCGACGACCTTTATCACCGCAACCGGCCCACGCTCCGCGTCGCGCCGAAAGACGTGCTCAAACTCGACGACCACTTGGGTCTGCATCCGTCGATGACCGGACTGGCTAAGCTCTGGGACAAGGGGCGGCTGCGCGTCGTCAACAACGTCGGCTATCCAAACCCCAACCGCTCGCACAGCCGCGCGCTCGAAATCTGGCGCAGCGGCAAGCTGCCCACCGAACCGACCGGCTGGCTGGGGCGCGTGGCCGACAAGCACCCGGAACTGGCGCTGTGCCACGTTGGCGATGGTGCGATTCCGTTGGCCGTGCGCCAGCGGACAGGCGCGGCGATGTCGCTCGGTACTTTCGACGACTTTCGCCTGCGCGGCGACGCGCGTATCGCCGCCAACGGGCCAGCCGCGGACGATTCACCGCTGGCACAAATCGCGGCCCGGTTCGACGCCGCGGCGGCTCTGGCCGAGCGCATGAATCACAAAACCTCCACGCATGATTCGCAACCGGCGTCCCAATCGGCCAAAGGCGCCCCGCCGGCGAAGTTGGCCGGCCATCTGGCCATCGTGCGGGCGCTCATGGAGCAAGGTGACGAGTTTCGCGTCTTTTACACCTCAACGAGTGGTTTCGACACGCACGCGGACCAGGCTTATCGTCATCGTCAGTCGCTCAAGGAAGTGTCGGACGCGGTAGCCGGTTTTTTGGAAGAGATCGACACGAGCGGCCTGGGCGAGCGCGTGCTGGTGCTGGTCTTTTCCGAGTTTGGCCGCCGGCTGCGCGAGAACGGCCAGCACGGCACCGACCACGGCGCGGCGGCGCCGGTGCTGCTGGCCGGCCAAGCCGTCAAGGGTGGCTTTCTCGGCGGGCCGCCCGATCTGACGAATCTCGACGCGGGCGACGTGGCTTACAAGATTGACTACCGCGATCTTTACGCCTCGTTGTTGCGGCAATGGCTCGACATCGATCCCACGTCGGTGCTTGGCCCGCGCGATACGTCGCTGAAAGTGGTATCATGGCTTTGATGTGAAGAGACAAGTGATCGCAAACAGCGGACCTTCACGATAAAAGCAAGATGACGGACAGAAAAATGACTAGACAGAAAAATGGCGGATAAGAAGCGGAATGCGCAGGGCGAGCATGGAAATAGCCGCTCAACGCGGTAAATTTCGTAGCCGAAACATTTTTCTGTCTCGTAATTTTTCTGTCAAATCTTCCCGCGCGCCAAGCCGCGCCAGGTCTTCCATCGGCTCCTCATGGGCCAAGATTACGCACGGTCAATAAGACGTAAAAGAAGCGTTTCCGCTCGTAACTGGGAAT
>DASVGM010000757.1:0-6689 GCA_036379555.1 Pirellulales bacterium
TTGGCGATCGGCTTTTCGGCGTTGAAGGCCGTTCCTTGAAACACCGCCGGCAGAAAGGCCGCGTTCCAATGATTCGGACCCACCTGCGGCACACCGCGCGGGTCGGGAATGGCCACGAAGGCGGGCAGGTCGTCGCACTCCGAACCCAGCGCGTAGCTCACCCAACAGCCGATGGCCGGAAAGCCGTCTAGCGTGAAGCCGGTGCTCATCTGGTTTTCGGCAGGGCCATGTGTGTTCGACTTGGCGGTCATCGAATGAATGAAGCAGATGTCGTCGGCCAACGCGGCCAAGTTGGGCAGCAGATCACTGAGCATCTTGCCGCAAGCCCCACGCGGCTTGAATGGCCAGAGCGGCTTAATGAGGTTGCCGTTTTCGCCCTGAAAGGTCACGAGCTTTCCGTCTTCGAGCGGAGTATCGTGCCGGCGGACCAGTTCGGGTTTGTAATCGAACGTATCGAGATGACTTAACGCGCCGGAACAAAAAAACATGAGCACGCGTCTCGCGCGCGGCGCGAAGTGCGGTTCGCGCGGCGCGTAGGGCCGGGCCGAGTCGATCGCCGGGCGAATGGGCGATTGCCCCGCCCGCGATTCGCGCTCGGCCAGCAACGCGGCCAAAGCAATGCCGCCGAGGCCGGTCGCCGCGTGCCCCAGGAATGAGCGCCGGTCGAGCAACTGCCGTGGGATGTGGCAGATCGTATTGTGCTTCATTGTTCAACCGCTCGGTTCGTTTTCTCTATTATGATCTATTGTCCGGCATTGCAAGTATCCGCAAGGTCGCGCTGCCTCGCTATCGGTACGCTACCTACCGATGAAGCGTTGATTTCGCATTTTCCATGCGCGGCAGACGTGAAAAGACCGGATGAGTATAATAGAGTCGGACAGACCTAGTGGGCTTCATTTAAGGAACCTCGTACATGGACTCTCTCGAAGCTTCGTCGCGTTGGCGCCGATGGATCGTCGACGGTACGTCGGAACAAATCGATTTTGTACTGGCATCTCTCGCCGCCGCCCCTCCGACTGGCTGGAAGTGGCAGAGCAGAGCAGAGCCAACTCAGTCCACTTTGATTACGAAAGAACGCTCGGAACGCTATGACCTCGACGGCACCGCCACTCGACAAGCGGTTTCCATCGGTATCGACCGCGTCGCAGAGTCCAAGCTGCGGGGCGGTTCAATATGGTTTGAAGGCGCGCCGCTGACCCAACCAGCACCCAAGGTTGCGGTTTCATGGAATGACATCATGCGCTTCCTGGACGAAGGTATCATCCCTGCCGCGCGCGCCGCGGCGGCGAAGGTTCATCTTCCTTCCGCCGAGGACGTTTTCTTCGCAGAACTGCCGTTTGACGTTGGCAACCGGCTCAAGCTCTTCACCGCTGAGGCACGCAAGTCGCTGCCGCTAAACAGCGAAGAAGCCGAACGGTGGCATGAGTTCGTCGTGAGCGCGTTCCGGTCAAAGCTATTCATTGACGCCGATTCGTTTGTGCGCTGGCTCACGGCAAACGGCTGGCAGGCGGAAGCCGCCAAGGAATTGAACCTGCGATTTTTCGACGACAGCCTTCTTTTGTCGCGGTTCGCCGACGAGGTGTTGGCCGTATGAGGCCCATTGCCGACGTAGCTGCGACGATTCTCGCGGCACCGGCGCCGGTTTTCGTTTTCGACACTTGCTCTTTGCTTGACCTTTTTCGGCGCGATACCACACGGCAGCAACCCCGAGTGCGGCCAGAGGAGATTGGAAGCGCCGTAGAGATTCACCAGTGTGTTACAGAGCGGCCTGACACTCTTTATCTTGTCGCGCCAGAGCTTGTTCCCGGAGAATACGCGGATCATGCCGATCGGCTTGAGGCTGAGCTCGGCGGTTGGCTGCAATTTCACGACCAAAACCAAGAGTGGCTGACGGCGACCGCCGACTGGCTGGCGATCGCGATTCCGGCATTCGTGCCCGTGCGGCCGCTTGGGATCCAAAAAAGCTGCCGCGAGCTCGCCGACAACTTATTGGCGAAGGCGGAGGTATTAGCCCGCGACCAAGCGTGTCTGGATCGTGCGGTCGGAAGGCTGATTGCGAAAAGGCGGCCTTCGCACAACAAGGAAATCAAAGACTCGATGAACCTGGAGCAGACTCTCGAACTCAGCCGTCGGTTGCAGCACGCCGGGTTCGCATGTGCTCGAGTTTTCGTTAGTTCCAACACCAACGACTTCGCGTCGACCGCCCCGGGCGCCACGATTCACCCAGACCTTCAGGCGGAATTTGCGGCAACCGGCCTCGAGTATTTCACTTCGTTCCGGTCGGCGGTCGGCTCACTCCGTGCCCGTGGACAACTACCATAGATCGCTTGCCGCGCTTGGCCGCCATTGCCGGTCGGCAAGCGGTGTGCCACAATTGATAAACCAGTTTACCCTGGAAGTCGCCATGCCACACGCTGATAGCCCACCCTCTCTCTTACTGACCGATCTGGCCGAACGCTTTGGCCCCATGCCTGCGTGGCGCATCCGCAGTGTGCCGGCGCCGGGTACCGCGACGGAGCAAGATGTGCTCAAGATCGAAGAACGCGAAAATCGGCTTTGCGAATTGGTCGATGGCGTGCTGGTGGAGAAAACGGCGGGATTCTACGAGAGTATTTTAGCGGTCAGGCTCGCGGGACGGCTGGAGGTTTTTGTCGATGCGAACCATCTCGGCGTGGTGACGGGCGAAGGGGGGATGATGCGTATCTTTCCCGGCCTGGTGCGCATTCCCGACGTGGCTTTCGCCTCTTGGAAAGAATTTCCCGAAGGTGTTACGAATGAGCCCGTGCCGAATGTTGTGCCCGATTTGGCGGTCGAGATACTGAGCGAGGGCAACACCAAACAAGAGATGGACAGCAAGTTAGACGACTACTTTGGTGCCGGCGTCCGATTGGTGTGGCTCATCGAGCCGCGGCGGAAAACGGTCGAAGTGTTTACCGCCCGCTACACTTCCAGTTTGCTGGACGAAAACGCGACGTTGAGCGGCGGCGATGTTTTGCCCGGCTTTTCGTTGGCCTTGAAGCGGTTTTTCGCGAAGCCAAGGAAAGGATGACAAAGGCTTCCAAAGTTGGCAGTTCGACCGTGGAGTGGGCATTGCGTGCGCAATATCAACTCCCGCGCCCACCAGCGATTAAAGCACGTTTTGTTCCGTAGATGCCTTCGGCTTGCCCGGAGGAGTCTTCACGCTCGCCGTCTAAAAGAGGCAACCGCCACATCGCCCACCCATTCCACGACCGCGTGCTCGCCTTCGGCGGGCACGCGGTCGTGGAATGGGCGGGAGGTTCTTTGGACAGGCGGATGTAGACGGCCAACGTGAAGTCTCCACCCGGCAAGCGGGTGGCATCATTTCGGGAACATAAACTATCGGAAGAATACCTCCAAAAAGTGCTCGCAACGTCCACATCTTGCGCAGGCCAGGGTGGAATTGGCCGCAATGAACTCCGATTCGGCAATGCAAGTGTTCCCATGACGTTCAATCCACAAGGAGAAACTCATTGCAATTGAAGATGGCCCGCGTGAATGCGGCCAGCCCGTGGCTGGCAATCAATTCTCCGGCGGCGGCGATTTCTTCTGCGCTCGGTTCACGAGCGAAGGCGATCAAAAAGGCGCGGCGGATTTGCTCGTTGGGCGTGGCGGCTGCGAGCGACAATCGTTGAGTGAATAGCTCGGCCTGAGCGATAAGAAACGGGCTGTTCAGCAAATTCAGCGCTTGCAGCGGCGTGGTCGAAGTGGAACGCTTGGGTGCGATCTGCCCGCCATCGGGACAATCGAACGCGCCAAAGGTGTCGTCAAGCTGCATGCGCGGCTTTTGCTGATAGATCATGCGCCGAAACGTGTCGGGGCCAAATTCGCGCTTGGGCGTGTAGACTTTGACGTAGTTCGTATTCGGCTCGAACAGATCAAAACCCGCTCCGCCCAGCCGCCGATCAAGCTGACCGCTGGCGCAAAGGATCGCATCGCGAATCGCTTCGGCCTCAAGTCGCCGTGGTGGAAAACGCCAAAGCAACCGCGTTTGGGCGTCGCGCGCCAGCGAGTCGCTGTTGGCCCGGCTCGATTGGCGATAGGTCGCGGAGAACAGGATCAGCCGATGGATATGTTTCAGCGACCAGGGCGCGACGCCGGCGGCCCGCGGCGAGACCAGCTCGCTCGCCAACCAATCGAGCAACTCGGCATGGCTGGGCCTGGCGCCGTTGACGCCGAAATCGCTGGGCGTATTGACGATGCCGCGGCCAAAATGATAGTGCCAGAGACGGTTGACGATGACGCGCGCGGCGAGCGTGTTTTGCGTGGAGGCAATCCAGCGCGCCAGGGCCAGCCGCCGCTGTTGATCGGCAGCCGCCGGCAGCCGCCAATCGCCGCCAAGTTGACTCAGGCCGCCCGGCGATACTTCTTCCTTGGGCTGCATCGGGTCGCCACGATAGAGCCGGTGGGTCATCGAGGGCGTGGCAAACAGCCCGGCGTAAACCATTTGCTCGCCGCCCGGCGGCCGGCGATCGTCTGACGAGGCCACCGTCTGCCACGTCTGTCCATCAAGCGTAACGGCCACCTCGTAGCGCGTGGGCAGGCGGTCGGCGAATTTGCGCGGAGCGGAGCGGTCGCGGCTCCAGGAAACGTGGTCGATGCTGGTGGGTTGATTGAATTCAATCTCAATCCAGCCGCGGCCGCGCTCGTTGGAGATCCAGCTAAAATCGTTGCCAAACCGGCCGTCGTTGACATGTTCGAGCGTGTGGATTGAGTAACCGGCCAACGTGCCCGACGCGCTCACCCTGGCGCCGTTTTCAACCAGCGCCACGTTGCCAGGCATCGCTTCGGCCGCCGTAAAAACTTCCAATTCGTCAAGGCAGGGTTCGCTTCCGCCCAGGGTTTCATGAATGACAAACCGCAGACGCTTGGCGAGCGTCGGCGCGAAGCGTTCGTCGTTGCGGCCGGGCCGCACCGGCGGCCTGAGATGGTCGTCTGGCTCGTGCGCGCTGATCGCCCGTTCGCCATGCCGCACACCGGCGAAAGCGGCGGTGATGGCATAGTAATCGGTTTGCGATATCGGGTCGAACTTGTGGCTATGGCAACGCGCGCAGCCGATGGTCAGGCCGAGAAACGCCGAACCCGTCGTGCTGGCCATGTCGTGCAGTTCATCGGCCCGCTGCTGGGCTGTCAGCACGGGGTCGGGGCTTTTCACCTGGTCCCACGGCCCGGCCACCAAAAAGCCGGTCGCCTCGTCGGCGCCGAGGGCGTCGCCCGCGAGCTGTTCGATGATGAACCGGTCGTACGGTTTGTCCTCGTTGAAGGCGCGAATCAGGTAATCGCGATAGGGCCAGGCGTTGGGTCGCGGCTGATTCATCTCAAAGCCGTGGCTTTCGGCGAAGCGCACCACGTCGAGCCAATGCCGCGCCCAACGCTCGCCAAAATGCGGCGAGGCCAAGAGCCGTTCGACCAGTTTTTCATACGCCGCCTCGTCGCCGTCGCCAACGAACTGTTCCACTTCCGCGGGCGTTGGCGGCAAGCCGATGCAAGCAAACGACAGGCGGCGAATCAACGTCCGCCGGTCGGCCTCGGGCGACGGCGACAGTCCGTTTTCATGCAGCTTCGATAGCACGAACGCGTCGAGCGGATTTCGCGGAGCGAACACCGTATCTTCCACCGCCGGCGTGGCGGGACGGACGACCGGTTGAAACGACCAATGCGCCGCGGCTGTGTTCGGCTCGTCCTCGTCGGGCCAGACGGCGCCTTGATCGATCCAGAGCCGAATTGTGGTGATTTCGTCGGCGGAGAGGCGTTCGCCCTCGGGCGGCATGGTTAATTCGCCCTGGCCCGAGAGATATTCCATGAGCGGGCTGGCCTCGCTTTTGCCCGGCACGATGGGCGGCGCGCCGTAATCGCCTCCCGCCAGCGCGACGGTTTTGCGATCGAGGCGATAGTTGCTCTGTTGCTTGTCAGGACCGTGGCAGGCGAAGCAGCGCGCCGCGAAGATTGGCCGCACGTCGCGCGCGAAGTCAACACGCCGCGTTGCCGATGCTTGATCGGCGCGCGCCGGCGCGGCGCCGATGAAACCACAGAGCAGCGCGGCGAACATCATCCTTTGCACGGGGTCACGCATCGAGCATTACTCGTAACTCGCCAATAGCCGAATAGGCTCATTGTAAACCGATCGGCCTCGTTTCGCGAATGCCCTACGCACGTTCAATCCGCTCCGCCGCCCAAGCCGCGGCGGCTTTGGCAAGCGGCACGTCCGGCGGCTGCGAGTAGTCAATCGCCGCGCCGTACGGCGACAGCTCATAGATGGTTTCAAACGCTTGCTGTAGGTCGAGCGGCACGTCCGGATCGGGCTCAGACAGAGGCACTCGCACGGTCGGCAGCGCGGAGGTCAGGGCAATCGGTCAGACTTCCGTTTCGGGCCGGCGGTTCGCCCGTGTCAAAAACACAAAATAGTCGCCCGGCGGCAGCGGTTCGATCATCGGTACGCGCTTCCCTTTGCGCAGCAAATCAATCTCCATGAGATGGGAACTGCTGCGTAGAACCTTATTGCGTTTTTGCAGGTACTGCCTGCGGCCGCCACCGCGTTTGTTCGTGGGCGAGAGAATCTCGATCAGGGTCACCAGTCTCCGCGCTCGTCGATCGCGAATTTCCACCCACGAATGCGGCAGCAGCGAAGGCGTGACCGTTACCTGGCGTTGATTCGCGAAAGCGAAATAGCG
>DASVGM010000758.1:0-8514 GCA_036379555.1 Pirellulales bacterium
GGTGTATCTCGTTGATTGGAGCGATACCGGCGAGTGCCATGAGAATACCGGGGTGCATCGTCATTCGGGGAGGATCTTTCGGGTGACGTATCAGGGGGATGAGGGTTCAGGGTTCAGGGTTCAGGGTTCAGGAGGAGAGGATACAGCACGGGCCGATGCTGGGGCTGCTAGATCGCGTCGAGTGGCGGACTGCGATCTGGTAAAGTTGGTGGCGCTGCAAGAAGTAAAGAACGAATGGTTGGTGAGAGCGGCGCGGCGAGAATTGTGGGACCGAGCGGCGCGAGGCGAGGATGTGAGCGCCGCGGTCGAACCGTTGAATAAGCTGCTGCGCCATAAGGATGCGGTGGTGCGATTGCGCGCCGCTTGGGCGCTGTTTGGGTTGAATGCCTTGCCGCGCGATCGGGTCGTTTCTATGCTGCGCGACCAAGACGAGCATGTCCGCGTCTGGGGAGTAAGACTGCTGACGGACGAAATGCCGCTCGATACGGCCACCGGGCAGAGCCGCGCGGAGGTTGAGACGATTGACGAGCAATTGCGGGAGGAACTGGTGCATCGCGCCTTCAGCGACTCCTCGGCGCTGGTGCGGCTGGTGCTAGCCTCGACGTTACAGCGACTTCCCATCGACGAGCGGGCGAAGCTCGCCTCGGCGCTTTGGATTCGCTCGGAGGACGCCGACGACCATAACTTGCCGGCGCTGATTTGGTTCGGGCTGATTCCGCTGGCCGAACGAACGCCTGAATTGCTGCGGTCAACGGCGATTTATGGGCAGATTCCAGAGCTTCGTCGCTGGACGGCGCGGCGATACGCGGAGCTTGCCGAGCACCGTCCGGAATTGCTCGTGCGGCTATTGGCGGACGTGGTGGACACGCACGCGGGCACACAGGCGCCGCTGGAAGCGCGCGACGATGTCGCGTTGGGCGCGGCCGAGGGCCTTGCCGGTCGGCGTAAAGTGCCTCAGCCCGCCTCGTGGCCCGCCTTCTTGGCGTCGTTCTCCGATCCGCCGGGCGAGGTGCGAAAAGCGGTGCGCGCGCTGGGCGTGGTGTTTGGCGACGGCCGGTCACTCGATGAAGTGCGCCGCCTGGCGTTTGACGACAAAGCCGAGTTGGACGATCGCCGCGCGGCTCTGCGATCGCTGATCGACGCGCAGCCGCCCGATTTACGCGAGACTTGCGAGAAACTGCTGAAGGTGCGCTTTTTGAATACCACGGCCCTGGCGGGGCTGGCGCGGTTTGACGATCCGGCCATCGGCCGGCAACTGGCGCGGAGCTATCGCAACTTTCATCCTTCGGAGCGAGCGGCGGTCATTGAAACGCTGGTCTCGCGGCCGGCCTTCGCCGCGGAATTGCTCGAACAGATGGCGGCGGGCGTGATCGCGCGGTCGGAACTGAGCGCCGCGCAAGCCCGGCAGATACGAAGTTTCGACAAGCCCGAGCTGACCGGCCGATTGGCGGAAGTCTGGGGCGAGTTGCGCGATTCGCCCCAGGACAAGCAGCGGCTGATCGAGCAACTTAAACAAGCATTGACGCCACAGCGGTTGACGGCGGCGAACAAGGCTCACGGTCGTGAGTTGTTCACCAAATCGTGTGCCACTTGTCATCGTTTGTTTGGCAACGGCGGTGAGGTCGGCCCCGACCTGACCGGCGCCAACCGCAAGAACCTCGATTATTTGCTGTCGAACATCGTCGATCCGAGCGCGGTCGTCAGCAAAGATTATTTGATGACGGTGTTGGCGTTGGTGGACGGTCGCACGATCAACGGCGTGGTGCTCCATGAAACGGAGGCGGCCTTGACCGTGCAAACCGCGCAGGCCAAGGAAACCATTTCACGGGCCGACATTGAAGAGCGAATGCTGTCGAAGCAATCGTTGATGCCCGACGGCTTGTTGCAACAGCTTGCGCCAGACGACGTGGCCGATTTGTTCGCTTATTTGATGAGCGAACGGCAGGTGGAATTGGCGGCAGATGGTCAACGATAAGGCCGCTGCCCTTGACTTGGCGATGGAATTCATCGCCTCGAACTGTGTACAATGTAGTTGAACCATGCCAACGATACCTGGCATTCCTGGACCGTACCGTTTCTACTTTTACAGCTTCGATTGTAACGAGCCGAAGCACGTTCACGCGCGCCGTGATCGAAATGTTTGCAAGTTTTGGCTGGAGCCGATTGCGTTGAGTGACAACAATGGGTTTTCGCCCAACGAATTGAATCGAATTCGGACGCTCGTCGAGGACAATCTTGACCGAATTCTAACCGCATGGGAGGAGCATTGTGGTGAGTAGCGAACCTCGCATTCTGACCATCGACGTGAGCGATGATGAAATCATCGCGCAACTCGTCGACGGACGAAAAATCAGCGTCCCGCTAGTCTGGTCGTGGCGATTGGCAAGTGCCACACCAGCGCAGCGAAGGAATTACGAGATCATAGGCGCCGGCGAAGGCGTTCATTGGCCCGACATCGACGAAGACATTAGCGCTCGCGGAATGCTGCAAGGCGTGCCCGCGCGGCCGGCCAAAGTCGGGGCGCGTCGGGCGGTGGAATCACAATGAAGGAGCAACTGTGGCTGTGCTTTTGTGTTTCTCTGTCTAATCTTCAATCGGCAAAAGCAAATCAAGCCGCAGCTTGATGTTCTCAAACCGTTTGATCTTGAATCGCTGCTCGGTAAACTCGACTTTCTCGATCGTCCGCACGTCATCGAGCGGTTTACTCACGCGAAGCGTCGCCCACGCGCCCGGCCGCGACAGAAAAACCTTTGTCAAATATGCGTCGGCCAATGGTTTTTGCTCTCCCCGAATCGACACGGTCGACTGGTAGTCGGCGAGGCTGTCAAACTCATTGTTCTCAATCTCAAATACGGCGGCCTTCAAGCCAACTCGCTTTTGGACGCCGCCCACGTACTCAATTCCGCGCTTGGGGTCGATGTACCAGCGGACGCCGGTGGCCACCTGCACGGCGTCAGCGGGAATGGTCGTGATTGTTTTCGTGACCCGTGGGTTCTCCAACGGAACTTTGACATCAAGCACCATCGTTTCGGGCCATTTGGCCAAAACCTTTCGCATCGGAGCGCAAGCCGATTTCGTAAATCCCTTCGCATTGAAGGGCATCCAGCTTCCGCCAGTGCCTGTCCTGCGTCCATCGAGCACTAGCGCCGTTGCCAGCCCCGACTTGATTGATCCGCCACGCTGGAAAACCATCACCAACGGGGTCAGTTCGCCCGGCTGGTGCCAATGGGTCTGAAAGGTCTCTATTTGATCGAGCAGGGCGACTGTTTCGGCGTCGGTCAGTCGAGTGCCATCGGGGCGCCAAACCGGCTGTTTCCGGCGCTTGGTATTGGCCTGAGAGCCGTATTGCCACGCCAGCGCGATCAGCTCCGGATCGGCGGCCAGGTTGTCGCCGGGGTTCTCGTCGTTTTCGGCGGCGTTTCGGGTGCTTGGCGGCTCCTCGGATCGCAATTCGGCGGCTGCCGTGGCGGCAAGCATTGGCAATGTCAAAATGGCGGTCCTAACCGTGAAAGACCGAGCAAAACCCTGAAAGTTCTCTTTGCGCATTGCAGTCACCTTAGAATTGTGGTTTGCTTTGCCACAGCGACATGATGACAAAAGGGAGCCGGCGCGTCGCCGCGCGGCACCGGCAATCAGTCTAAATGATGGCCAAGCTCGCGGCAACCGTTGACCACAAAGCATTGCGCCACGAGGGGCATTCCTTTACAGAACCCTGAACCCGAATGCCACAGAGCGCGTTCCCCACAGGCGCGTTTCAAAGCAACGTCCGCCACGACAATTTCATGCCAATAAACCGTTCCATCCTTCTCCGCGGCGTGGCGGTGCATAACCTCAAGCACGTCGATCTCGATCTGCCGCACCGGCGGCTGATCGTGTTCTGTGGCGTCAGCGGCAGCGGCAAGAGCAGCCTGGCGTTCGATACGCTCTATGCCGAGGGACAACGGCGCTACATCGAGACGTTCTCGGCCTACACGCGGCAGTTTCTCCAGCGGCTGGAAAAGCCGGCCGCCGAACGCATCGACGGCATTCCGCCGGCCATCGCCGTAGCCAGCCGGTCGGGCGGTCGCTCGAGCCGCTCGACCATCGGCACCTCCAGCGAAATCAACGACTATTTGCGGTTGCTGTTCGCCAAGATCGGCCACATCGTTTGCATAGACTGCGACCGTGAAGTGCGCCGCGATTCGGCCCAAAGCGCGGCCGCGGCGCTCACGCAGTTGCCGCCGGGCACGCGCTATCTGATTACCTTTCCCCACGAAACCATTTCCGGCCGCGATCCAGAACAGTTGGCGGCAGCCCTGCGCGAAGAAGGTTTTGTGCGGGTGATTGTGGCAGGCCACCTTTTGAATCTCAATGATGCGGCAAACGCGCCCTGGCGGCTGAAGTCCGAAACCGCCGAGCGGCAAGTGGTCGATGTCGTGGTCGATCGGCTCGCGGCCGGCTCGGCGAGCGAAGAGCGCGTGCGCGGCTCGTTGGAAACCGCCTTTCACAAAGGCGGCGGAGCGTGCCATGTGCTGGTGCAGGCCGTCGATGAAGACCTTGGGGCGGCCTGCCAGGCCGTTGATGAATCGAGACGGCCCGGAGATCCGCCCCACGAAAACCTTTTGGCCCGTGGCCGCGAAGAAGTCATTGATGAGCAAACGTGGCGACGGCTGGCGTTCAGCACCCGTCTGGCTTGCGACAACTGCGGCCGCGAATATCCCGCGCCGGAACCACGGCTTTACAGCTTCAATAGCCCTTTGGGCGCCTGTCCGCGGTGCGAAGGGTTTGGCAACGTCACCGACATTGACATGGGCCTGGTCGTGCCTGATGAAAGCAAGACGCTGCGCGAAGGGGCGATCGCGCCCTGGAACACGCCGGCTTACGCCCACGAGCTGGAAGAATTGATCGCCCTGGCGCCCGACTATAAGTTGCCGGTGGATATTCCGTATCACGACCTGACGGAAGCCCAGCGGCAGCTTATTGACGACGGCGTGCCGGAGCGAAAATTTGGCGGGCTGCGCGGGTTCTTCGCCTGGCTTGAGCGGCGCAAGTACAAGATGCACATTCGTGTCTTTCTCAGCCGCTGGCGAGAATACCGGCCCTGCCCCGATTGCGGCGGCACGCGACTGCGTCCCGAAGCGCTGGCGGCGCGCGTGGGCGGCAAAAACATCGCCGAATTGGCGCGAATGAAAATCGAGGAGGTCGGCGATTTTTTCCGCGCTCTCGACTTGCCGCCCTGGGAGCGGGCCGTCGGCCGTATGATGCTCGACCAGGTGCGGGCGCGGCTGGGCTATCTCGAAACCGTCGGTCTCGGCTATTTGACGCTTGATCGCACGCTGCGCACACTCAGCGGCGGCGAGGCGCAGCGCGCTGCGCTTAGCTCCGCCCTCGGTTCCAGCCTGGTGAACATGCTCTATGTGCTGGATGAGCCGTCGATCGGCCTGCACCCGCATGACACCGAGCGTTTGTTGAGGGCCATTGAAGGCTTGCGCGATCGCGGCAATACGGTGGTGATGGTCGAGCACGAGGAGGCGATGATTCGCGCGGCCGACCAGGTGGTTGAAATCGGCCCGGCGGCCGGCGAGCGCGGCGGGCGAGTCGTCTTTCAAGGCACGCCGGCCGAAATGGAAGCCTCGACCGCCAGCCTCACCGGCGACTACTTGGCCGGCCGCCGCGGCATTCACCCGCCGGCCAAGCGGCGTGAAACCAATCGCGGCTGGATTCGCCTGGTCGGCGCGCGCGGCAACAACCTGCGAAACATCAGCGTTGAAGTGCCGCTCGGCGTGCTCTGCCTGGTCAGCGGCGTGAGCGGGTCGGGCAAGAGTACGCTTGTCGAAGAGACGCTTTACCCGGCCCTGTGCCGGCGGCTGCGCAAAGAGGCGCCGCGACCGTTGGAACACGACGACGTGATCGGCGACGGTCAGATTAGCGACGTGGTGATGGTCGATCAGTCGCCGATCGGTCGTTCGCCGCGTTCCAATCCGGTGACCTACATCAAGGCTTTTGACGAAATACGCCAGGTGTTCGCCGCGACGATCGACGCGCGCACGCACAACTACACCGCCGGGCACTTCAGCTTCAACGTCCACGGCGGCCGTTGCGACGCCTGCGAGGGGCAGGGTTTTATCGAGGTCGATATGCGGTTTCTGGCGGATGTTTATATGAAGTGCGCCCAGTGCCAGGGCCGCCGTTACCAACGCAACATCTTGGAGGTGAAGTACCGCGGTCTCAACATCGCCGAAGTGCTCGACATGACGGTGCGCGAGGCGTTCGCGTTTTTCCGCGGTCAGACCAAAGTGCAAGCGCGATTGAAACGGCTGATCGACGTCGGACTTGATTATCTTCGTCTCGGTCAGCCGGCCAATACGCTCAGTGGCGGAGAGTCGCAACGCTTGAAGCTGGCCGCTTATCTCTCCGGGGCCGGCCGCGGGCGGACGCTGTTCTTGCTGGACGAGCCGACGACCGGGTTGCACTTCGCCGACATCGTGCAATTGCTCGATTGCTTCGAGGCGCTGTTGGCCGTGGGGCATTCGCTCGTGGTGGTGGAGCACAACCTGCACCTGCTGCGGGCGGCCGACTACGTGATTGACATCGGGCCAGGCGCCGCCGACGCCGGCGGCCGGGTCGTCGTTCAAGGCACGCCCGAGGCGGTGGCGCAATGCGCTGAATCGCTGACAGGGCGATACCTGTCCGGTTGTGCTCCACGCCTGCCACGCGGCCCATCCTCCAGTCGAGTCGAACACGAAGATTAAGCCTGGACAAAGCGCTAGCGGGGCGTCGCGGCAAAAAAACGGCAAAGTTGGCATTGTAAAAACTGACGAACGCGGACATGATGCCGCCGCAAATAGACCCGTCACGATGGTTTACCCATCAGGCTCGCGCCGGCAGGATCGCCGGGCGAGAATTCACGAGCCCAACCCAGGGAAGGAAGTTATGGTCTCGTTGCCCGCGGCAATGCTCGCCCTTGCGCTCACCGGCGCCGACCCGGTTCTGCTCGATTTTTACGCCGATTGGTGCGGTCCCTGCCGCCAAATGTCGCCGGTCGTGCATGAACTGCAAGCCGCCGGTTATAAGATACGAAAGGTCAATGTCGATCAGGAACGCGAACTGGCGACACGCTTCGGCATCTCAGAAATACCCTGCTTCGTGCTGATCGTCGATGGCAAGGAAGTCAAACGCGTCAGCGGGGCGCAAAGCCGGCGAGAGCTGCAAGCCATGTTCGCGGCCGCGGCCAAGCGCCGGCCCGGAGTGATTGCGCGGGCGCAATCACCCGATGATGCGGGCGCCACCCCGTTTCCCGCCATCGCGACCGATCCGCTAGGTAGTCCGCCGCCGCTGGATGTGCCGCAACGGCACGACGTCTCCCCGGCCGTGGCCGATCACGTCGAACCTGGGCACGAAGCGGCCCACGAACCAGCCCACCTGGAAAGCGACGCCATTTTGCGGCGGCTAATGGCCGCCAGCGTGCGCATTAAAATCGACGACGGCGGCAGTAATTCCGTTGGTTCGGGCACCATCATCGACGCTCGCGAGGGCGAGGCCCTGGTGCTCACGTGCGGCCATATTTTTCGCGATTCCAAAGGTCAGGGGCCGGTCACCATCGACCTGTTCGGGCCGGGCGCTCCACAAGATGTGCCGGGTCATGTGTTGAGCTATGACCTGGAAAGCGACGTGGGGCTGGTGAGTTTCCGGCCGGCGGCGCCGGTGGCCGCGGCACGCGTCGCGCCGGCCAATCGAGTGACGCAAAACAGCGCGGTCGTGAACATCGGCTGCAATCACGGCAGAGAACCCACGGCGCGCGTCAGCCATGTCACGGCGATCAACAAATTCTTGGGGCCGCCCACGTTTTCCGTGGCCGGCCAGCCCGATCAGGGGCGCAGCGGCGGCGGCCTGTTCACGGTCGACGGTTACTTGATTGGTGTTTGCAACGCGGCCGATCCGGCTGACAACGAGGGCCTTTATGCCGGCATCGACCCGATTCACAAAGAGCTGGAGCGAAAAGGGCTGAAAACCATGTGCCTGGAACCGGTCGATCCGTCGTCGGGCAACGTGCTGACCGCCGTGGCGGTGGAACCGCCCGTGATGCCTTCCAGCATGCCCGCGCCCGGCCCCGATCGGATAAGCTCCGGCCTGAAAAACACCAGCGACGGCCAAGCCTCAGCGGCCGGACTGACACCGCAAGAGACGGCTACCTTGGCCGAAATTGGCCGCCGCAGTGAGGGCGCCGAGGTGATTTGCATCGTACGCTCGCTGAGCGACCCACGAGCCAAGAGCGAGATTATCGTGCTCGATCGGGCGTCGCCGGACTTCGTCAAGCAGCTTGCCAGCGAGCAAAAGGTGCAAGACCTGCGGCATCTCACCGTGCATAAGAGGCCGCCGCTGCGCACCAGCCCGCGACAGGCCGCCGTGCGGCCACAGCGCCCCATGCCGCTCAAAGGCGCGCCGCGATAGAGAATGTTGAGGCGCCGTCTCAAATCACAACATGAAGAGTTGACTGTTGTTAGAGGCTATCCGAAAACTCGTCGTGGGGCGGGC
>DASVGM010000759.1:0-2896 GCA_036379555.1 Pirellulales bacterium
CGAGGGCATCGTCCGCTACCGTCGCTGAATGTCGAGTTGCCGCTTAGAGGCTATCCGAAAACTTGAATTTCGCCGTGGCGGCGTATCGTGGGGCGGCTCGCCGAGCCGTCTTTCGCTTCCAGACGGGCCGGCGGCCCGCCCCACGGCGAGTTTTCGGATAGCCGCTTACTCTCGTGACGTTGGCGGCGCGCGCCTCGCAGATCATTTATTTGCCCGGCCATACCCATGAAAACGCGAACATTACCCCGCTAATCGGCGCGAAAACCAGTCACGAATTTGTCAGTGAAACCAAAAGAAAAAGGCCGCTCCGCGACATGGAAAAGCGGCGATAAATCGCCGCACTCCAAGAGGTTACTTGCGGCGTTTTTTGCCGGTTTTGGGGGCGGCTCGCTTTTTTTGGCGAGATGCGGTCGCGCGTTTGCCTTCCTCCTTGCCGCCAGTGTCTCCCCGCGCAACGAGCCGGAAGTCAAGCTCGCGGCGGTCGACGTCGACCTGGGCGACCACCACCCGAACGCGGTCGCCCAGGCGAAATTGGTTGTCCGAGCGGCGGCCTGAAAGCGTGTGGCCCCGGCGATCGTATTGATAATCATCATCGGCCAGTGAAGCGACATGAATCAGGCCCTCGGCCGGCAGTTCGATGCCCTGGGCGAACAGGCCAAATTGCTCCACGCCGGTGATCACGGCGTCCATTTCCAGGCCAATTCGTTCACTGAGATAATTCAAGAGCTTGACTTTGGTGAGTTCGCGTTCGGCTTCTTCCGCGCGCCGTTCGCGTAACGAGCAATTCTCGCCGAGCACAGCCAACTGCGAAAAATCGTTGCGCGGTTTGCCGCCGCGCAAGAGCAACTCCAACAGCCGGTGAATCGTCAGATCGGGATAACGACGAATCGGCGAAGTAAAATGGCAATAGCAATCGCTGGCCAGCGCGTAATGCCCTTCGTCCTCCGGGCTGTACACGGCGCGTTGCAGGCTGCGCAACAAGGCGTAGTTCACCGCCTGCTGCTGGGGAGAACCGTGAACCTGACGCAACAGTTTTTGCAGTTCAAAGCGGCTTTGCAGGCTTTCCGTCTTAAAGCCCAAGGCGCCGATGAATTCCGTCAGCGCCATGAGCTTGCGCGGGTCGGGCGAATGATGCACGCGGCGCAGGAAGAGCCACTCGGCGTCGGCCAGTCGGCGCGCGACCGCCTCGTTGGCGGCCAACATAAACTCTTCAATCATCTGATGGCTGACGGTGTTTTCCACCTTGTGCGCCCCGGTCACGCGGCCGTGCCGATCGAGATCGACCTTCACTTCATCCATCGAAAGCTCCAGCGCCCCGCGCGTCAGCCGCCGCTCCCTCAGAATCATCGCCAGTTCATGCATGCGGCCGACCAACGCATGCACCTCGGGCGACAGCCGCGTTTGCCACGCCGCGGGGTCGGCCAGATAGCCGTCAATCTCCTCATACGTGAACCGCCGCTTGCTCTTGATGGCCGCCGTATGATATTCACCGCCCAGCGGCACGCCTTCGGCGCTGAATTCAAGCAGGGCCGTCTTGGTGTATCGCACGCGGTCGGGCTGCAAACTGGCCAGACCGTTGGAAATGACTTCCGGCAGCATGGGTATCACACGGTCGGGCAAATAGACGCTCGTGCCGCGCTGGTAGGCCTCGCGGTCCAGCGGCGTGCCGGGCCGCACAAAATGCGAGACATCGGCGATATGCACGCCCAATGTCCAATGGCCGTTCGGCTCGCGACGTAGCGAAATGGCGTCGTCGAAATCCCGCGCATCGACCGGGTCGATGGTGATGACGGTTTCGGCCGTCAGGTCGAGCCGTCCGGAAAGGTCCGTCTCATCGAAACGCTCGGCTTCTTGCCGCGCGGCTTCGAGCACGTCAGCGGCGAAGGCTTCGGGCAGGTTGTATTCGCGAAGGATCGATTGGGTATCGACGCCCGGCTCGCCGCGCGGCCCCAGCACCTCGGCAATGACGCCTTCACCCTCGTGCGTGTGCGTGGGGAAGCGGACCATCTCGAAGACGACCTTGTCGTTCGGCTGGGCGTTTTTCGCGCCGGGGTCGCCCACGTAAATCGGCCGCGAGAACAGCGTGCCATCGACCTGCACCCAGCCGCTGCCGCCGCGTTCCAAATAAACGCCCACGAACTGATGCGTTTCGCGTTCGATGATCTCGACGATGGCGCCGCGGCTGGCCCGTTCTTTGCCCCCCTTGAGCAATCGCACGAGCACGACGTCGCCGCTGGCGGCGTCGCCGGCGTGGCTGGCGGCGATGTAAATGTCTTGCTCGCGCCCCTGACCCGGCAGCGTGCCGGCCGGCCGCACAAAACCAAAGCCCGCCCCATTACGGCGAAAGACGCCCGTGAGGTGGCCGTCGGCGTGTTTGCGAGCTTGCCCTTTTTCAGGCGCGCCGGCGGGCGGCACAATGCGGTGCTTGTCGGCGTAGGCGAGCTGGCCGCGTTTGACGAGCTCTTTGACCAGCCGCTTGAAGTCGCGCAGCCGGTGTTCTGGCACGTCCAGTTTTTTGGCAAGCTGCCGCGGTTTGGCCGGGCGGTATTTTGGCCCGCCGACGAAGGAGAGAAGTTGTTTAATAAGCTCTTGATCGGATTCGTGCATGAAATGGCCGCGCATCGCGGCGACAGGTGGTTCGTGAAGGAAGCGTCATTGCTGGGCGCGCGGGCGGTAATCCTGATTCTTCGATTTGCCTGGCGCCTGACCATCCGTATTATACCGCATGTTTTTCACAATGGGCCTCCAACTGCGTCTTCCTGAAGTTGTGTTCTCCGGCCCCGCAGTTTTTCCGCTATGAACTTGAAGACGGCCTCATGAGCGGTCCCTGATGCTGCCCCCGGCCCAGCTTCGAGGAAATGCCATGCACCTCGGCGGTCCCGGAGGTAGTCGGCAG
>DASVGM010000760.1:0-2587 GCA_036379555.1 Pirellulales bacterium
TGGAAGCGAAAGACGGCTCGGCGAGCCGCCCCACGATACGCCGCCACGGCGAAATTCAAGTTTTCGGATAGCCTCTGAGATACTCCGCCAAGATCGTCAGGTTCTTGACCGCGACGGCCATGTCGATGATCGGACCTTCATAGCGGTGATAGCGCAGCTTGTCGTCGCTGACCCACGCGCCACGCTCATCGAGCGCGTCGATCACCTTGCGCGCACGCGCCTCGATGTCGCCCTTGGCGGGCGCGAGCTTTCGCGGCGCGGGTTCGGCCGCCGAGGTACGCAACCGGTTGTACTCTTTCTCGATCGCGTCGAGCTTGCTCGGCACCTTAAAGCCATAATGCGTCGGCATATCGCCGTCGTCGTAGGTCAGCGTGTAGTCGCGGGTGAAGTACAGCGGACGGTTTGTTTCCAGCTCGTAGAAGCGCGCCAGTCGGCCATCGGCGAGCCGCGACTTTTTCAAATAAGCCAAAGCGCGCGGCAGCGGCTTGAGATACTTTTGCTCGCCGGTGCGGCGATACGTTTCCAGCAGAATCTCTAAAACGCCTTGCGACTCGCCTCCGCTGACGGCCGGCGGCTCGAACTTGCGCGCCCAGGCCGGACGCATTTCAAAATCATATTGCTGCGCCCAGGCCGGCTGCGGGTCGGGCAGTTGGGCCAGCAACAAAAAATCCGCCGCTTTTCGCGCCGCCTCGCCATAACGATCGTCATGGTAAACCGCCCAGGCCAGCCAGAGCGCATGCATCACGTCGGGCATCAGGTTGTCATTCAGCGTGTAGCGAAACCAGTAGCTGCCATGACCAGGGTAGACGCGCGGCCAACTTGCCGGGTAGTCGGCCGGCAGCGCGTTGGGCGTTTCCATCCGCGTCTCGCCCCAGACTTGCGGGAAGGCGCCGTTGGGATATTGCGCCCGCAAGAGGCGGTCGAGAGCGAAAGTCGTCATCTCGTGTATCGCATCCGCTTGCGGCGCCACCGCGCGGTCGAGTTCGATGAGAAAACGCAGCGACGATTGAGTCTTGTCGTCGTCCAGGCTGGAAAACACTTGCTTTGTTTTCTTACCGGGCGGGTCGATGCGATAGGGAATACGGACGCGGTCGACCGAGTCGAAGTCGATATGGTCCTGCCAACCGCCGGAGCGAAGCTGACCGCGGCGCAACGCCTCGGCCACGCCACGGGCGGCGTCGAGAAACGCCGCTTCGCCGGTCGCGTCATACAGCTTCACAAAGGCCTCGCCCATGGCCGGCGTGCCGGGCGGTTGCACCCATACCGTGTTGCCGGTCACCTTGCCTTCTCCCTCGCGCAGCTTCAGATCGGCGCTGTAGCGCCAGAGATAGCCGCCTTCGGTCGCCACTTTCCGAGTATAAAATGCCACGGCCTTTTTTGCCGCGCTGAGGGCGTCGGCGCGCGTATCGCCGAGGCAGTTGCCGCCAACGAGCACGGCAACGGCCGCCGCGAGGCATCGATATCCAAAGGTCTTCATTATCCAAAAGTCCTCATGGCGTGACGTCGGCTTGCTCTGTCGGTTCATACCACTCGCCGCGCAGCCAATGAACCAACAAAGACAAGTTATCGGGGCTGAGGATATTGTCTTTTGGCTTGTCGAGATTCTCGGTGAAGATCGGCATGCGCTCGTTGTTCTCACCGTAAAAACGCTCGTGCGCCGGATTGCCGATCATGCCGGTCAGCCACTCGACGGAACCATAGCCGGTCAGATCGGGCGCGGAGCCAAGGTCGCCGATGTCTCGCCATTTGTGGCAACCGGCGCAACCGTTCTCCGCGTCGGCGATCCATTTTTGCCCCGCCTTGATCAAATCGGCATCGGCCTTGTCGGCGGCCGCTTGGGCGGGCAACTTCGCTTCGGCCGAGAGCGCGGCGGCAAGCTCGCGGCGCTTCTGATCGCTCGCTTTGTCGCCGGCCTTCTTCAAGTTGTCTTTGACAAAGCCCGCCATGTCGCCGTCTTTATGCGTCTTGGTGCCGCCAAAGTAGTGCGGCCCGGAAATCTTCTCCGGATCGAGCAGCCCTTCGATCCAACCGCGCGAGGCGAAATGAGTCAGATCGGGGGCCGAGGGTTTTGCCGGAACGACCGTCGCCTCGGCATGGGTATGACAGCTTGAACAATAACGGTCAAACAAACGCGGCCCCTGCGTTTTGGCGTCTTCTCGCAAGACCGAAAGCATGCCGGTCGGCGGAATGCCGGCGGGCGCCTGCGCCAAAACGATTGCCCGATGAGAGTCTTGCTCCGCGCGCTCGACCGCGCGCAGGTATGCTTCGGACGCTTCAAATCGCTTGGCCAAGGCTTCGTCGGCGCCGTCGGGTTTGGCGGTGTACTGGGCCATGCGGTCGGCATGCAACGCTTGCCCGGTAAGAACGCCAATTCCCGCCAAGAGAATCACCAAAAAGCCGAGATTGAACCAATGCCCCAGCTTCCAACGGCCCACGAGCGGCATCAACGCCAGCACGAACATGAGCGCGCCCGGCACCACGAGAGCGCCGATCAATTCGCCGGTGGCCCCATAGCCGTCGAAAAGTTTGAGGAATTGAAATAGGAACAAAAAGTACCATTCGGGCCGCGCGGCGGAGTATTCACTGG
>DASVGM010000761.1:0-2558 GCA_036379555.1 Pirellulales bacterium
GAAGAGATGAGAAGGGTGGCGATTCGCCCGCTTCTCGAATGACGGCGGCCCCTTGAAACCGTTCCCCGGCAAATTATGCTGGGGTTTGATGTTTCGTATCTTGCCAGGAAAGGTCGCTGTCCATGAAGCCCTTATTTTCCCTACTTGCTGGGCTCGTAGTCGTGTGCTCAGTGGAGGCTGCCAACGCGCAGGTCGCGGTTGGCTTTTTCGCACCACCGGCGGTTATGGTGGCGCCGCCAATGGTCGTCGCCCCGGCCGTGCCTGTCGTTGCCTACTATGGCGCTCCGTTTCCGCCCTATGCACCGGGTTATTATGCCCCCGGCCCGCTCCTGCCGGCGTCGCCGTATTACCGGGTGCGTCAACGAACTTTTTGGCGGGGCCCATACTATCGCAGCACGCTTCGTGTCCGCGGCTGGTGACAGAGAGCGGTTCAGGAGCCTTCTGCGCTTCGTCGATCACTGAACGCCGTGCAGTCTAAATGAAAGGAACAACCGATGAAAATCGCCGGAGCGCAAATGGACGTGGCTTTTGGCGACCGCGAGCGGAACCTCGCGGCGATCGAAGCCCGCTTGCGTGAGACGGCGCGCCACGGCGCCCGGCTCACCGTCTTTCCAGAATGCGTGCTTGCCGGCTATTGCTTTGATAGCCTGGCCGAGGCCCGCATTCACGCCGAACCGGTTCCCGGCCCGGCCACCGATCGCTTGACGGCGACCTGCCGCGAGCTTTCGGTCTTCGCGGTGGTGGGCATGTTGGAAGCGGCCGGCGAACAGTTGTTTAACGCGGCGGTGCTTGTTGGCCCGGCGGGAGTGGCCGGCCTTTATCGCAAGGTGCATCTGCCGTATTTGGGCGTCGATCGCTTCACCACGCCCGGCGACCGCGGCTTCACGGTGTACTCGGCGGGCGAAGCCGCCATTGGCATGAGCATCTGCTACGACGCCGCGTTTCCCGAGGCGGCGCGCGTGCTGGCCTTGCAAGGGGCCGATCTGATTGCGCTGCCCACCAATTGGCCGCCCGGCGCTCAATGCACGGCCGAATATCTAATCAACGCGCGGGCGCTGGAAAACAACGTGTATTTCATGGCGGTCAATCGCGTGGGCGCGGAACGTGGTTTCGAGTTCATCGGGCAAAGCAAAATCTGCGATCCGCGCGGCCGCCTGCTGACCGAGGCGCGGCACACCGATGAAGCCATCCTTTATGCCGACATCGACCTCGCCTTCGCCCGGCAAAAGCACATTGTGCGCGTGCCCGGCGCGCACGAGATCGACCGCTTCGCCGACCGTCGCCCGGAAATGTATGGCCGCATTGCGTCCCAAGGCTAATTTATACCGCACGCGGACAGGAATGAGACAATCGGTGAAACCGGAGGATGGGCCTCCTGGCCCGTCACCAGCCAAGGTGACGGGCTAGGAAGCCCATCCTCCCCAAGCGCATGAAAACGTCTCATTCCTGCCCGCGTGCGGTATAGTTCATGCACGCTTGACAAACAGAAGATACCGATGTACATATATGCTGGCAAAACGAAACGCCAGCAACAATGTCATCCTCTTCTTCTCAACGCCGGCAAATTGTGGTTCAACTGCAAGCGGAGCTGCGCCGCTATGAGAACGCCAAGCGCCCGGCCGGCGCGGCACGCGCCTCCACCGGTTGCCGCGAGCTGGATCGGCTCTTTCCCGAGGCGGGAATTGCCCGCGGCACCCTGATTGAATGGCTGGCCGAGGGGGCCGGTTGCGGGGCGTTGTGGTTGGCTTTGGCCGCTGCGCGCCAGGCTTGCCAAGAACATGGCCCGTTGGTGTTGATCGATGGCCGCGGCACGTTTTATCCGCCGGCGGCCGTGCGGGCGGGGCTTGATCCACAACGGCTGATTGTGGTGCGCGCGCCTGCCGCCGGTGACGAAAATTGGGCGCTCGATCAGACGCTGCGTTCGGAGGGGGTGGGCGCCGTCTTGTGCGTGACCGACCGCCTGAAGCCGCGCGCCGCCCGGCGGCTGCAGCTTGCGGCGGAGTCGAGCGGCGGAGTCGGGTTTCTGGTGCGCCCTTTGTCGGTGCGGGCGGAGCCGTGCTGGTCGGAGGTACGGTTGTTGGTCGAACCGCGCGCGGGCGGCGGATCGGGGCGCGGGCGGCGGTTGACCGTGGAAGTTTTGAAAACACGAGGCGCCGTGGCCGGCGATTTGGCTCGGCCGAAACGTCTGGAGTTGGAGGTCGATGATGAAACGGGTGTTGTGCGCGCGGTTGCCCAACTGGCCTCGCCAACGACGAGTCGTCGCCGCTTCGGAGCTTGAATTGAGTGATCGCGAGGCGCTTGAGCGGCAAGCGGCCTGGTGCGATCAGTTCAGCCCTGTCGTCGGCGTCGATGTGCTCGAACCGCCGGAGAGTTTGTTTTTGGACGTCACTGGCCTGGCCGATTTGTTTCAGGGCGAAGAGATGCTTTTGGAGCACGTCCGCCGCGAGTTTGGCCGCCGCGGCCTGACCGTGCAACTCGCCTTGGCCGATACGCTGGGCGCCGCCTGGGCCTTGGCGCATTACGGCCTGCGAATGGAGGATGGGCTTCCTAGCCCGTCA
>DASVGM010000762.1:0-2716 GCA_036379555.1 Pirellulales bacterium
GACGCTGGCCGCAATGATTGGCGGTTGCGCTGTCGCCCGCGCGGCGGGCGTGGCCGATCTCGGATCGGTGGCGGCGGAAGCCAAATACAAATCCACGGCTGCGAGCGAGGTGCGCAAACAGGCTCTCGATTGGCTGGCCGCGCACCGGCCCGATGCTAAAACCACGGAGGCGGCCGAGCGTTTGTGGCCCCAAGGCCCAACGCCGCCGGACGTGCTCGATGTGTTGTCGCAGACGTTCGCTTTGGCCGACGAACGCGCGCGGGCGTTAGCGTCGCTTTGTTCGCGACCGCGATCGCCCGGCCCGTTGCCGCCGCAAGAGTGGTTGCGCAGCGACGAAACGCCGCCCTTTGAAAGAAACAACCTGCGGTTGTTTTACGGCCGTTGGTTGGCGCAAGAACGCTACTATGATGAGGCTCTCGCTCAACTCGACGGGCTCGCGCCGGCCGACGTGATCGATCCGGCGGTGCTCTTCTTTTACCAGGCGGTGGCCAACCATCGTCTGCTGCACAAAAAAGAAGGCTTGCAGGCGCTGGAGTCGTTGCTGGAAAAAGTCGAGCAGACGCCGAATCGTTATCGCGCCGTCGCCACTTTGATGAAAGGCGACCTGGAGGCGTTAAAAGACGAATCGCTGGATCACATTTCGCGGCAGATGCAAGACGTGCGGCGCCGGCTGGCGTTGGGTCGGGCCGGCAAGAAGGTGCGCAAGGTGGAAGACGACGTCATCGCCGCGCTCGACAAGCTGATTAAAGAAATGGAAGACCGCCAGCAGCAGCAATCGCAATCGAGTTCCGGCGGCCGCGCCGCACCGCAGCCCAGCCAGGCGATGCCCGACAGCCGCATCGCCGACATGAAGGGAGCGGGCGAAGTCGATCGCCGTCGCCTCGGCAACACCTCCGGCTGGGGCGACTTGCCGCCCAAGCAGCGCGAAGAGGCCTTGCAACAGATCGGCAAGGATTTTCCCCCGCATTATCGTGACGCCATTGAGCAATATTTTCGGAAGTTGGCGAGCGAAGAGTGAGTGAAGGGATTAGGGATTAGGGATTAGGGATTAGGGATTAGGGATTAGGGATTAGGGATTAGGGATTAGGGATGAGGGATGAGGGATGAGGGATGAGGGATGAGGGATGAGAAAGTGGAACATGGGACGTGACAGGAAGAAAGCAAGCATGTTGAGTTCGCGTCCGCGCCAGCGCTCTCCTTGTCTCCTTGTCTCCTTGTCTCCTTGTCTCCCTGTCTCCCTGTCTCCCTGTCCCCTTGTCCCCTTGTCCCCTTGTCCGAATTTGACAAGCGACCCGATCCACCACCACGGCCGTAATACGAACTGATGTTAATCACCATTCTCTTGGCACTAGCCCTCGGGGCCAATGCCGATTTTCAACTGCAAACCATCGACGGCCAAACCTATTACGGCGAACTGACCGGCCTGGACGCACAGGGCGTGGCCTTTCAGACGCCGCAAAAAAAGCTCACCATTCCACTGGGCCAATTGTCGGATGTGTCGCGCGTGACTAAACCGCAGCCGCCCGCCGCCAAGCCCGCGGTGTGGATTGAGCTTGTTGATGGCTCCAAACTCAGCGGCGTGCGCTACACCGTCGCCGACCGCCACGCCAGCCTGGAACTGACC
Source organism: Pirellulales bacterium (assembly GCA_036379555.1). Taxonomy (GTDB): domain Bacteria; phylum Planctomycetota; class Planctomycetia; order Pirellulales; family JAICIG01; genus DASSFG01. The sequence goes on from DASVGM010000762.1 coordinate 1,625, forward strand.
AACGAGCAAACGCTCGATCTGCCCACCGCCATCATCGCCGACGTGCGATTTCAGCAATTCGAGGGCGAGTTGTCTTCGCAATGGGCCAAAATAACCACCAGTTCCGCGTCGGGCGACCTGATTGTGGTGCGCAAGAAAGGCGCGCTCGACTTCCAACCGGGCGCGCTGGGCGACATAACCGCTACGACCGTCGCCTTCACGCTCGACGACGAAAAGCTGCAAGTCAAACGCTCCAAAGTGGCCGGGTTGGTCTATTATCACGCCCGGCGTGAGGAATTGCCCGGCAGCCTGTGCCAGCTTGTCGATGCCGCCGGCTCGCGCCTGGAAGTGGCGGAAGCCAAACTGGCCAATGGCTCGCTCAAGATCACCACGCCGGCCGGATTGAAGCGAGAATTGCCGCTTGGCGAGGTCGCGGCACTTACCGCGCGGGTACAATATCTTAGCGACCTGGAGCCGGAGTCGGTCCATTGGCTGGGCTTTGTTTCGGGGCCGAACATGCCCGACACGGTTCAACAATGGTTCCGTCCACGCTTCAACCAGGCGCTCGACGGCGGCGAATTGAAGCTGGGCGGTACGGTTTTCGCCAAGGGGGTGGCGATGTGCAGCCGCACCGAACTGGTTTATCGGCTGCCGCCGGGCGAGTTCAAGCGGTTGGTGGCCACGGCGGGCATTGACGCCCGCGCGCGGCCGGCCGGCGCGGTGAAGCTGACGATTTACGGCGATGACAAACCGCTGGTGGAAAAGGAACTATTGGGAAGCGAGGAACCGTTGCCGATTGACATTGATTTGACCGGCGTCAGCCGGCTAAGAATTGTGGCCGATTTTGGCCCGGGGGGCGAGGTCATGGACTTGTTCGACTTATGCGACGCAAGGATATTGCAATGAGAAGCGGCGACCGCGATCAAGGAGGATGGCCTTCCCAGGCCGTCCAGTCGGTACTGGACGGGCCAGGAGGCCCATCCTCCAGCGATGCCCGGCGGCAAGAAATCGGTGTTACAACCGCGATGCCGCAAGGACAATTTTTCAACGGCCAAGGCTATGCCACGCCCCGTGTGAACGTCGTATTCTTGGCCGCGTGCGGCGTCATGCTCG